>JAJPYH010000252.1 GCA_021205045.1 Lachnospiraceae bacterium
AACTATAGAAAATAGAGATAAATATCAAAATAAAGACACATATGAATACTGGAATACTATCTTAATAAATAAACAATGGGAAAGAACCATAAAAATTGAATCATGCGGCATCATGTTAAAAATGAATAATTCAATGCGAATGGTATATCAGCGGTTCCAGCAGGGTGACTTCGTTGTGGCATATTATAGGGCGGATCGAACATTCGGCGCAGAGATTCCTAAACATGTGGAAAAAGTCAAACTTAAAAAGCACTATTCCATTAATGACTCTCCAAGAACAGAGTTCATCAAATATCTTCTGGACATGAAAATGACGGAAGCGTTGGCCAAAACAAATGAAAAGCCAGAGAAAGCGGAGAGGATAAATTGCTGGTTTGCAGAATTTGAAAAAATGCTGGCCGGAATTTTTGATGATCCATCTTTAAAGCTTGTGTTTGATGTGGATACTTTCCGTTTTTCAATTGTTATGGATGACCGTGAGCCATTTGATTTCAATACCATGTCAGGCGGTTATTCAGCAATATTGGATATAGTGGCCGATCTGATTATGCGAATGGACAAATCAAGCGACAAGGTATTTGATTTTTCCATGCCGGGAATTGTCCTGATTGATGAGATAGAGACACACCTTCACCTGGAGCTACAGAGAAATATTATGCCATTTTTAACTACAATATTCCCCAATGTGCAGTTTATTGTATCCACTCATTCGCCGTTTGTCCTGAACAGCATGGAGAATGTTGTAATTTATGATCTGGAGAACAGACTGTTGGTGGAAAATAATTTGGCAGATATTCCGTACAGCGGTATTGTAGAAGGGTATTTTCAGGCAAATGAGTTGTCAGAAAGCCTGAAAGAAAAATATGAACGATATAAGGAACTGGAGGAGAAGCCGGATTTGCCCGATGAAGATATGGATGAAATCGCTGAGCTGGAGCTTTATCTGGATGAGATTCCCGATTATCTTGCACTGGACATTACAACAGAATATCGAAGATTGAAACAGGAACTGAGGAGGAGATGATTAAATGGTAAAAGTAGAACGCTCTTTCCCGGAACCTGAGTCATTGGCAGTTGAGGCGCAAAAAGCGAACGGAAGCTATTCCGAGCCAGATGTGGTCGGGCGGCTGCGGGAAGACTTTCACGATAAATGTTACATTTGTGAAATGAAGAATTTACAGGATCCGCAGATAGAGCATCTATTGCCTCATATGGGAGGAAAGTATCCCGAGAGGAAATTTGACTGGAATAATCTTTTCTGGTCATGTGGACATTGCAACAGCGTTAAGAATCAGCGAAAATACGACGAGGGTATTATCGACTACTGCCAGGAAGATCCGGAAGAGCTGATATGGTTTCAGCTTGGGGAGAAAGACGTCCGGATATCAGCAAAGGATAAGGAAAACAGGAGGGCTGTTCTTACAGCCGAACTGGTGACAGAAGTGTTTAATCTGAAGAATACGGGTATGCGCATATATAAAAGCGAGCATAGGATGAAGGAATTAACACTTGAGATGAATAAGCTATATGCCTCATTGGAAGAAATAGAAGAGAATCCAGAGTCACAGTTTGCACTGAGGAAAGTCAGGGCGTTACTGAGGACGGAATCAAAATTTGCGGCTTTTAAACGATGCTATGTCAGGGATAATGTTGACAGGTATCCTCAGCTTATGTAAATTATTTCAGTGCCAGGATGAGAGATTTTTATATGCCGCAGGAAGAAAAAGGGCAAAACATTGAAGAAATGTTGATTTTCCGCAAAAAAAGGTTTGAAGAAATGCACAAATTGAAAAGTCACGCGATTTTTCAATGACATAACCTCGAAATTCTGCTATACTGTGCTACAGAGTGAACCAGAGCGAATGTGGAATACTTTTCCTGCGCTCGTAATGATAAAGCATATTTTCCAGCTGTCTAATGATGATCAGCGCACGATGACCGGCGCAACGAAAAGAGGAACCGAAATTGAGTGTCAATAACGCCTTGAAAAAAGCAATGAGCAGTGTCTACCAGATGTGCGATGCCCTGGACAAAAACTCCATGGGCATTAAATGCGTCTGCCCGGGGACATCTCTGGAGACCAGGGATTATGTGCGGATTGAGATGATGAAGTATACCATGTATCTGGCCTTGGCGGACAAGTCGGCTACTTTGCAGGAGACGCAGTTTATCAGGGATTATTTTGAGAGGGTGGTGACTCCGGCGGATTTGCCGGGATTGATCAAAAAGTACCAGATCAGCGGGCCGGTCTATGAGAGCAGCGTCCCCAACGGGATGCGTACCTTTGTGCGCGCGGACAATCAGATTTATCAGAAAACGGGCAAGAACGACACGCTGATGTGCGAATCTCTGTATGGCCTTTACGATAAGGTGGGGAAGGAATTTCTGGCCTGCGATGATGAGGTCAGCGAGGCGGAGAGCGCCAACATGACCAAATATCTGGCCATGCTGCGCAAATACATCACGGAGAATATTCAGAGCCCGGGGGCTATGGGCGGCAAAGGGACATCCGGCGCGGAGCACAGGGCTGCCGGCGCCAACGCCGCGAAGAAGTCTGATGAAAAGGAAGATAAAGAACAGACCTTAGAAGAGCTGATGGCGGAGCTGGATTCTCTGGTGGGACTGACGGAGGTAAAAAAGGACGTCAGTTCTCTGGTGAATCTGCTGCAGATCCGGAAAATCCGGCAGGAGCGGAATCTGACTGTTATGCCCATGTCTCTGCATCTGGTGTTTTCCGGCAATCCGGGCACCGGCAAGACCACGGTGGCCAGGCTGTTAGCCAAAATTTATCAGCGGATGGGGGTCTTAAGCAAGGGCCATCTGGTGGAGGTGGACCGCTCCGGTATGGTGGGCGGTTATGTGGGACAGACCGCTATCAAGGTGCAGGAGCTTTTAGAGCGGGCTATGGGCGGTATTCTGTTTATAGATGAGGCCTATTCTCTGACGGTCAATAAGGGGCCTACGGATTTCGGGCAGGAGGCGGTGGATACGCTTTTGAAGGGCATGGAAGATCACAGGGACGATCTGATCGTTATTGTGGCGGGGTACCCCGACCTGATGGAGGAGTTTCTGGATTCCAATCCGGGCCTGCGGTCCCGCTTCAATAAATTTATTTATTTTTCGGATTATGTGCCCGAGGAGCTGGTGGCGATCTTCAAGAGCACCTGCAGCCGCTCCGGCTATCAGTGCAGTGAGGAGTGCAGCCAGTATCTGCTGGATTATTTTACTGCCTGCTATGATAAGAGAGACCGGAATTTTGCCAATGGCCGGGAGGCCCGCAACTTCTTTGAAAAGGCCATTGTCAGGCAGGCCAACCGGCTTTCCGGCAAGAAGGACATTTCTGATGAGGAACTGATGACGCTGACTATAGAGGATGTGCGGGAAGAGTAGAGTGCCATGAAAGGATGGGGCATGTTCCTGTAAAGGATAGGAAGGAGAAAAAAATGTACAAAGCAAGTTCAGAACGATACGGCACAATGGTGTACAACCGCTGCGGTAACAGCGGTCTCAAGCTCCCGGAGGTTTCCCTGGGGCTGTGGCACAATTTCGGGGATACCGGCAATTATGAAAATATGAAAAATATGGTCTTTACGGCCTTTGACCACGGTATCACCCACTTTGACCTGGCCAACAATTACGGTCCGGAGGCGGGCAGTGCGGAGCGGAATTTCGGCAGGATTATGAAGGAAGAGCTGGCCGGTTACCGGGACGAGCTTCTGGTCAGCACCAAGGCGGGCTACGGCATGTGGGACGGCCCTTACGGGGACTGGGGCAGCAGGAAGTATCTGCTGGCCAGCCTGGATCAGAGTTTACAGAGACTGGGGCTGGACTATGTGGATATCTTTTATCATCACCGCATGGATCCCCAGACACCTTTGGAGGAAACCATGGGAGCTCTGGCGCAGGCAGTCAGAAGCGGAAAAGCGCTCTATGCGGGGGTGTCCAATTATGATGGGCCGACTCTGGAGAAGGCCTGCCGCATCATGGAAGATCTGAAATGCCCCCTGATCATCAATCAGAATTCTTATAATATTTTCAACCGCACCATTGAAAAGAACGGCCTGAAGGAGACTGCGGTGCGGGAGAAGAAGGGCATCATCTGTTTCAGCCCTCTGGCGCAGGGCACCCTGACAGACCGCTATCTGAACGGCATTCCGGAGGACAGCCGGGTGAGAACCGATGGCCGTTTCCTAAAGGAAGCAAGCCTGACGGAGGAAAAGATTTCTCAGATCAGGGCTCTCAATGAGATCGCCTTGCAGCGCGGGGAGAAGCTTTCACACATGGCGCTGAAGTGGATTCTGAAGGACGGGCAGGTGACCAGCGTGCTGGTGGGTGCCTCCAAACCGGAGCAGATTGTGGACAATTTGAAGGCCATGGAGGGCGCGGGCTTTACGGAGGAAGAGCTTGCGAAGATCGACGCCATTGCCGCACAGTGAATGAAAAGGAACTGCGCATGGGAACGCACATTGAAACTGCACATTGAAACTGCATATTGGAAATGCGTTTTGAACATGGCAGAATCCGCGGCAAAGTCCGGGAGAGCCATGAACAGTTATAGTGAACGACAAAAATAGCTTGTCGTTCACTATAAAGAGGATGCACACGAT
>JAJPYH010000297.1 GCA_021205045.1 Lachnospiraceae bacterium
CTGGCTTACTGCTGATCTGATCGAACGACCCTTTTGCTGACTAACACCATTATTAAAAGACCCGAAAGCTGGTACAGTAATCCCTGGGACAGGGGGATTGAGAAAAGTACGGATCCCTTTGAGCGACAGTGGAAAAAGAGGGGGCGGAAGAGTAATTTATATCGATATAGAGAGAAAAGAAACGATATATCTGCTTCAGGTTTATATGAAAAACGAGAAAGAGGATTTAACGATGAGAGAGAGAAAGCTTCTCAGAAATATGGTGTTGATGTTAAAGGAGGGATGATCATGGGACTTTACGAGGATTTACAGAAGAGTTTATCGGAAGCGATTGAAATAGAAAAGGGAAATATTCCGCTGGCGCAAAAAACAGATATGCCTGCTGACACATTTATCGCATCAGACAGGGAGACGGAACTGATCAATGAAATGGTAGAGATCAGAAAAAAGCAGAACATGTCACAGGGTCAGCTTGCCACTATGGTAGGAAGTAAACAGCAGGTGATCTCCAGAATTGAACAGAGAGAAAACAGTCCTTCTGTAAAAATGTTTGCCAATCTGATCCATGCGCTGGGGTATGAATTAAAAATTGTAAAAAGGAATGGGTAAGAGCCGGTTATCGCCTTGCCGGAATGAATGAAAAGGGAAGCCATGAAAGGAGAATATCGGGTGAAAAATCGAACTGACCCAAAAACGCATAAAGTCGTTTCTTATTTTACAGGACTTCTTATTTTGACCATGGCGGTATTATTATCTGCCTGCGGAGGGGAAAGCGAGGAAACCGGGGAACTGGCTTTCGGCGTTGATTATTCGGAGGAGCTGGGGGATTTTTGGCCCGAGCTGGCCATCAGCGCACCGGGGCGGGCATGGGCCCTTACCACGGTGAGGAATGATTCTATTTATCAGATGACCTTTGGCGGCGGGGCAGCTGATCTGGAGGAAATTGAGTGGCAGCCTGCAGAGGGGGAATATTCTCTGATCAATATTGCGGAGCAAAACGGCACCCTTTACGCGGAGATTTACAATCCGGAGGAAGAGACAGTTGCTGTCCGCAAATATTCTGCGTCCGGCTTATGGAGCGATGTGGCGGCTGTCAGGGCAGAGGGAGAGGGCTGGAATACCGTGGGGAGCGGCTTTTTTGTGGACGGCAGCGGCAATATCTGGCTTGTCAATGGAAGCACGGCGGCCTGTTTTGACGGAGAGGGGGAACTGATCTGTCAGTATGAACTCAGTGGAGCTGTCTGTTATTTTCAGAAAAACGGGGACGGGGATACGGAGTGCGTTACAGCGGACGGAAGCCGCATTATTCTGTATGAGTTAAAAGAAGACGGGGCGGAAGAAAAGTGGAGCTGGGAGGCGGATCAAGCCCTCGGAAAGGTACACGGCATCGCAGGCAGTGAGGAAGATCTGCTGTGTCTGGCAACGGATCAGGAGGTTCTTTATTTTGATATAGAATCCGGAAGCCTGCAGGCCAGGACCGCATTGGTGGAGCTTGGGGTGGCTTCTGTCATGGCCGGGTATTATGATGGGGAGGAGGGAACCCTTCAGCTGTATGAAACGGCAGGGAACCGTGAGGGCCTGTGCTATCATTTGTTAAGCGAAAGGGATGCGTCCGGGGAGCAGCGGACGGCGCTTGTGTATGGAATGGTGGGCGGAGTCAACGCGGATACCGCCAGCGTCATTTGGACTGCCATTACCACGTTTAATCAGGAGAATGAAGACTATTATGTGACCATAAAAAACTATGACAATAATCTGGAAAGGCTGCATGCGGATATGACCGCGGGAAACGGCCCGGACATCATAGACATGACCTATTCTGAATATTATGAATCTTATGTGAAAAACGGCTATCTGGAGGATCTGACGCCTTACCTGGAGCAGTCCCGGTACAGTGACGATATGATATGGAATGTTCTGGATGTATACAAAACAGAGGGTGGGCTGTATATGTTTGTGCCTCAGTTTATGCTGGAGGGGATTCTGATTCATCCGGATTATGAGGCGGAGGTGGAAGAGTGGAATATGGAGACCTTCCTTGCGCTGACAGAGGAAAATCAATGGGAGATGGATCTTTTCGGCACCGCCGGGAATCCGGAGAGTCTGCTGAGTGTGCTGCTATATGGCAGACAGGAGGAGTTTATCGACTGGGAGAGTCAGACAGCGTCCTTTGACACGGAAGAATTTACGGACTTACTGGAATTGTGCATGGAATATGCACAGGCGGACTGGTCAGGAACGGAGGAATGGACTTCCGAGGAGCGGGAGCAGAACGCATTATATCAGAAGGTTCTGTACGGGAAAAGCTTCACCTACTACCTGTTCCGCGCAGGCATTTACGGCAGGGAATATCCTGTCTACGGGTATCCCACGCTTTCGGGCCAGACCTATGGCATAGAGGCCTGCTCCGCCAGCTGTGCCATTTACAGCAAAAGCGCTCAGAAGGAGGGAGCCTGGGAATTTATTGAGAGTCTGCTGTGGGACTCCAACCAGAAATATTCCGGAGTGACCAATCCGGGCTTCCCGGTCAGAAAATCCATTCTGGAAGAGCTGGCCGCGGAGGCCGCAGAGGAAGAGGTGCGCATCAACGGGGAGACGCTGACCATGACAGAAGGCGAGATTTCCATTCTGAAGGATATCATCTATAATGGAAGCTTGAGCACCACTTCCATCGACCGGGAGATCTGGGCCATCGTCAGTGAGGAAACGGCAGCTTATTTTGCCGGGGAGAAAAGTGCGGAGGATGTGGCGCAGGTTATACAGAGCAGAGTCTGGCTTATTCTGGAGGAATAGAGGAGCGCTTCGGTTATGCCGGGAGGAGATGCCATTTTTTCAGGAGTTATGATACAAATCGGATACTTGTCCGCTTTACCATGAAAGTGTCATTTTTATAGTGAACGATAAAAACAACCTGTCGTTCACTAAATATCATGTAAGTAAGGGGAGGAGGCTCCGATGATGAGAAGAAAGCTTTTGCTGGTAACTGTTTTGTTATTGCTGACGGGATTTTTGGCGGCCTGCGGGTCCGGCGGGGAGACAGAGGATATCCAGGCTCTGACGGTGGCCTGCGTGGGCATTGGAAGAGAGGATGACGGCTCTTTTTCGGTTCCGTCTCTGGACGAGCCCATCCAACAGTTTCAGGAAGAACATGAGGGGTATCAGGTGGTGCTGACCGCTTATCAGCGCTCCGCCGAGGCGGAGGAGGATGAGCTGGCGCTGCTGCAGAGAGAAATTGTGTCCGGCGAGGGGCCGGATGTGATCCTTTTCTTTGGCGGCTACGATATGACAGACATTGTCGGAGGTTATACGGAGGATCTGTATTCCTGGCTGGATGAGGGCTGGGAGGAGGAGTATTTTGAGAATATTCTGGACGCCTTTTCTTACGAGGGAAAATTGCTCGCCCTTCCCTTAAGCTTTACATTGAAAAGCATTGCGGTGAGTGAGGAAACGGCGCAAAACCGGTCGGGCTGGACAATGGAAGAGCTGATTGACTGCTATGAGACGGCCTATGAAGCCTCCGGGGAGGAGCTGCTGCTCTATGCCGGGGAAATCAAAAAGGATGTGTTCGCTCTGCTGCTGACAGCCAACCTGAGCGATTTTGTGGACTGGGAGACCGGGGAATGTCAGTTTGAAAGCGAGAACTTTCAGAAGATACTGGAATTTGCCAACCGCTTTCCGGAGGAACTGAACCTGGCGGATGACTTCTCCATCGCCCAGGCTTACGCGGAGGGGAAATGTCTTATTTATCCTGTTTCACTGAGCTCGGTTTATGATATTGCGGTGCCGGAGGTGTACTTTGGAGAGAATGTGACATTCATCGGATACCCGGCCCGGGACGGCAATGGGACGATCATCAGCGCCGGTTCTCTTGTGGTGGCCATCAGTGCGCTCAGTGAGCAGAAGGAAATGGCATGGGAGTTTATCAGCCAGTTTCTGGAGGAGGACTACCAGAGTGAGAAGATCACCTATGGTTTCCCCATCAGCAAAACGGTACTGCTGGAGCAGATAGAGGCCGCCCTGGATATAGAATATGAGGAGGGCTCGGATGGCGCGTCCACTCCGGTGGTAAAGCGAAAGGTATCTTCGGAGCTGGACGGAACCATTGCGGAGATTTATCAGATCACGGAAACCCAGAAGGAGCAGCTGCTGCAGATCATTGAGAGCGTGTCAAAGGGTACCGCCTTTGATTCTCAGTTAAATTCCCTGATTCTTGATGAGACGCAGGGATATTTTGCCGGGGAGAAAACGGCGGAGGAGACGATGGAGGTGATTCAGAGCATTGCGAAGATGTATGTGAATGAGAATCTGGATTGATGATGGATTTTTCATTTGTGAGTATTAATCCGAGATTGAAAAATCTGATGTGACCGGGGACGTGACTTATACAGCAACCTATTCCAGTACAGTCAACACCTACACGGTAGAGTGGGTCGATGAGGATGGAACGGTTCTGGAAACCGACACGGATGTAGCATACGGAACCACGCCAAGCTATGACGGAGAGACGCCGACAAAAGTAGCGGACGCGCAGTACACCTACACATTCGCAGACTGGACGCCGGAGGTATCCGAAGTGAC
>JAJPYH010000153.1 GCA_021205045.1 Lachnospiraceae bacterium
AGAATCTACACAGACCTTTGCAGAAAATACAACTGCGAGTACGATGACCGCGGCAACATCGGCAAGCGTTACCGCCGCCAGGACGAGATCGGCACACCCTACTGCGTTACCTACGACTTTGACTCCGAGACTGACGGCTGTGTCACCGCCCGTGACCGCGATTCCATGGCCCAGGAGAGAGTGGCAATTGCGGATCTGGACGCTTATTTTGCGGAGAGATTTACTTTTTAATTGAAAGCTGCAAAGAAAAACGAATTTTATTTGCTGTAAATTCAATGTGCAATAACAATGATAAATTGCATAACCGAGTGGGGAGAAGCATAAACTGCTGAGCGATTTATGCTTTTTCCCACGACCCTTTTGCAATATTTTATAACTATATAATTCGGAGGAAAATAACCTTGAAACCATATGGTGTGAATGAACTGAGGCGGATGTACCTTGACTTCTTTGAGAGTAAGGGTCACCTCAAAATGAAAAGCTTTTCCCTGGTACCACATAACGACAACTCCCTTCTGATCATCAACTCCGGCATGGCTCCCTTAAAGCCTTACTTTACCGGCCAGGAGATCCCTCCGAGACGCCGGGTGACTACCTGCCAGAAATGTGTCCGCACCGGAGATATTGAGAATGTGGGCAAAACCGCCCGCCACCTGACCTTTTTTGAAATGCTTGGCAACTTCTCCTTCGGCGATTACTTCAAGCATGAGGCCATTGCATGGAGCTGGGAATTTCTGACCCAGGTGATCGGTATGGATCCGGACAGGCTCTACCCGTCCATCTACTATGAGGATGAGGAGGCCTTCAATATCTGGACTCAGGAAATCGGTGTACCGGCGGAGAAGATCACCCGTTTTTACAGAGATGAGGATGGCAAGTGCGACAACTTCTGGGAGCACGGTGCCGGTCCCTGCGGCCCCTGCTCGGAGATTTACTATGACCGCGGCGAGAAATACGGCTGCGGCAAACCTACCTGCGGTGTGGGCTGTGACTGCGACCGCTACATGGAGGTCTGGAATAACGTATTTACCCAGTTTGACAATGACGGCCACGGCAATTACACCGAGCTCAAGCAAAAGAATATCGACACCGGCATGGGCTTAGAGCGGCTGGCAGTGGTGGTGCAGGATGTGGACACCGTCTTTGATATCGACACCATGAAGGCCATCCGTGACCGCATCTGCGAGCTGGCGCAGACCGAATATGAGACAGACCCGGTGAAGGACGAGTCCATTCGCCTGATTACCGATCACATTCGTTCCTCCACTTTTATGATTTCTGACGGCATCATGCCCAGCAACGAAGGCAGAGGCTATGTGCTGCGCCGTCTGATCCGGCGTGCGGCCCGCCATGGCAGAAAGCTCGGTATTGAAGGACAGTTCCTGGCGGAGCTTTCCAGAACCGTGATCCGGGAATGCGAGGACGGCTATCCGGAGCTGGAGGAAAAGAAAGAGTTCATCTTAAATGTACTGACCCAGGAGGAGAACAAGTTCAATAAGACCATTGACCAGGGCCTTTCCATTCTTTCCAATATGGAGAAGAGAATGGCTGATACCAAGGAAAAGCTCCTGAAGGGAGAGGATGTATTCAGACTTTATGACACTTATGGCTTCCCGGTAGATCTGACAGGAGAGATTTTGCAGGAGAAAGGCTTCCGGCTGGACAGGGAAGGCTTTGAAAAACGCATGCAGCAGCAGCGGGAGACCGCCAGAGCGGCCAGAAAGACCACCAATTATATGGGCGCGGACGCCACAGTGTATGAGCAGATTGACCCTGCAATTACCACTGCCTTTGTGGGCTATGATCATCTGGAATACAGCTCTGAGGTACTGGCCCTGACCACGGAAACGGAAGTGGTGGAGGCTGTCAGCGACGGTGAGCAGGCCACCATTATCGTGGCGGAGACTCCTTTCTATGCCACCATGGGCGGTCAGCAGGGCGATGTGGGTCAGATCATCGGCGATGGATTTACCTTTGAGGTGAAGGATACCATTAAGCTTTTGGGCGGCAAGGTGGGCCATGTGGGCGTGGTCACCTCCGGCATGACCAAGGTGGGCGACACCCTGACCCTGAAGGTGGATGCCGTCAACAGAAGAGACACCTGCAAAAACCATTCCGCCACTCATCTGCTTCAGAAGGCCCTTCGCGATACTCTGGGCACCCATGTGGAGCAGGCGGGTTCCTACGTGGACGGCGAGAGGCTTCGCTTTGACTTCTCTCATTTCTCCGCCATGACCAGAGAGGAGATCAAGAAGGTAGAGCAGGAGGTCAATGAAAAGATCGGGGAGGCTCTTCCGGTGGTAACGGAGGTCCTGACCATTGAGGAAGCCAAAAAGACCGGCGCCATGGCTCTGTTCGGCGAGAAATACGGCGAGACCGTGCGGGTGGTGGAGATGGGAGACTACTCCAGGGAATTCTGCGGAGGCACCCATGTGGAGAATACCGCTGTCATCGGCAGCTTCAAGATCATTTCCGAGGGCGGTGTAGCCGCCGGTGTGCGCAGAATTGAGGCAGTTACCGGTACCGGCGTTCTGAAGTATTACGAGCACCTGGAGGAAATGCTCAATGGCATCACTCAGGTATTGAAGATTACCCCGGCCCAGGCAGCGGAGAGAATACGTCATCTGATGGCGGATTTGAAGAGTGTCCAGTCGGAGAATGAATCTCTGAAGGCAAAGGCGGCCCAGGCGTCCCTTGGCAATGTGCTGGATCAGGTCAAGGAGGTAAAGGGCGTAAAATATATCGCTCAGGCGGTGCCTGGTGTGGATATGCACGGTCTGCGCGACCTGGGAGACCAGCTGAAGGAAAAGCTTGGTGAGGGCGTCATTGTGCTTGCCAGCGAGTTTGAGGGCAAGGTCAACCTGATTGCCATGGCCACCGACGGCGCCATGAAGTCCGGCGCCCACGCGGGGAATCTGATTAAGGGAATTGCTGCAAAGGTCGGCGGAGGCGGAGGCGGCAGGCCCAATATGGCCCAGGCCGGCGGCAAAAATCCCGCGGGCATTCCGCAGGCGATGGATGAGGTAGAGAAGGTTCTGGATCAGCAGATCAAAGAATGACGCGGCAGATATCTGTTGGACAATATTACAAATAAAAGAGGACGCCCTGTTGATTGGGGGCGTCCTTTTTATAATCATTTGTGTGAAAAGCTTTCCTTTTCTTCTGAGCTTTGCCGTATCCGGATCAGTTGTATTCTGATTTGTCATATCCGAGCCTGCTATATCTGACTCAGTTCTTATTCCAGTACCAGCTCATCCCATCTGCTCTCAGATACCAGGCCGATGTAGGTCTTGCCGGTGTTCAGGGTGATCTCATTGCCGTCCATATCATAATACTTGGTCTGCTCATAATCCCAGCCCTTGCTCCAGGTGATGGGGATGGCGTAGCCGCCGGTAATGTAGTAGCCCTCGCCGGACTCATTGAGAATATTGAACTGCATATAGCCGTTCTCATCATACTGGGTCACGCTGGCGCACTGGAGGATCACATTGGTGAAGGCAAGCTGCGCACTGTCGTTGGCCAGATCAACGTGGGTCTTTCCATACTCGGAGTACAGGTATGTACCGCTTTCCTCATCATAATCCAGCTGAGAGGAATTGTGAGGGAAGGGCAGGTCCACCAGTGTGCATTCGATGGAATCGCTTTCTTCGGACAACAGCACAGGGTCAGATTCATTGGCAAACTGGAAGTGATCTCCCTGATACCAGTCATTGTAATCCACGTCGATGCCGGCGCTGCTCATGCGGCTCTCAATCTCTCCGGTGGTCACATATTCCGTGTACTCGTAGGCCTTGCCGTTGGAGATGCGGGAGAAGCCGCCGCTTAAGTGGTCTACCCAGGCATTGGTCAGATAAGCGTCTATATAGAAGGGACCGCCGTCGTGAATGAGAATGGCATTGTATTCCGGGGCGATCATCAGGTTGGTGGGACGGGTGCTGCGGATGCTGCCGAACCGGGTAATGCTGGCATAATCCTTGACAATGTACATAAAGCGGGTGATTTCACCGTTGGCGGTGCTGTTCATCATCTCATAGACGATGTCGGCCTGTGTCAGTCCGTAATGATCCAGAGCTATGGATTCGTTGTCCACCATGATGGCCACAGGACGCTGATTCTGCAGGGATTCATCGATCCATTCGTTGGTCAGCTCACTGCGGTACATGCCCTCGTGGCTTTCCTCCTCAACAACCTCTGCCTCCTCCTGTGGTTCCACGGTCTGTTCATCGCCTGTTTCTTCCTGCAGTTCCTCGGTAAGATCCACTGCCGCGACACGGGTTTCCTCCGAGGAGGAGCTGCTTCCGCATCCGGCGATCAGGCCGCAGGCTAAAGCCGTGGAGAGCAGAAGCGGTAAAAGTTTCTTCTTCATCTTGGGTACTCCTTTATATTTTTATTAAAAAATTCTCAACCTGATGATACCAGCTGATGGGTGGAAATGCAAGCGGTAAGTCTCTGGTAAATCTTATTTTTCTTTTAAGGTTACTATTCTTCCTTCAGTGCAATAACTTTTTTTAAAAATGTTCTGTCAAGCATTTTTGAAAATGTCCCGAAAAATCTTTAACATTAGCCCCGACT
>JAJPYH010000128.1 GCA_021205045.1 Lachnospiraceae bacterium
TTTGGGACATTTTCTCTTGTGGTATATAAGGACATTATCATAAATGGCTTATAATGGGGAATAAAAATACTCATAATTCCTTGCATTTTGTCAACAATTGTAGTATACTCCGGATATGGACGATTACAAATCTCCATCATTTTATTTTTGGTAAAATTCCCCTTTTACACTGGGCCTGGAGTAACCGCTTCGGGTCCTTTTATATTATAAAAGTATCCCCAACAGCACAAAATGCGCGGCAATCGGCTTTTACAGAAAGCGTTTTCAATAGAAAATCAGAAAGCATTCAAGAGGTAAGAAAATGACTGAAAAAGAACAGGTATTACAATACTACACCCTGGAGGAGGAGCGCGAGAGTAAAGATCTCCATTCCACCGTGTACCGTCTGCGCCACAAAAAGACCGGCGCCAGAATCGCGGCAATGTACAATGAGGATGAGAATAAAGTCTTTTATATCGGCTTTCGTACCCCGCCCACGGATTCCACCGGCGTCCCTCACATTTTAGAGCACAGCGTGCTGTGCGGCTCCCGGGAATTTCCGGTGAAAGATCCCTTTATAGAACTGGCCAAGGGCTCTCTCAACACCTTTTTGAACGCCATGACCTACCCGGACCGTACCCTGTACCCGGTGGCCAGCTGCAACGACACAGATTTTCAGAATCTGATGTATATCTATCTGGACGCCGTATTTTTCCCCAATATTTACCATGAGGAGAATATTTTCAGACAGGAGGGCTGGCACTATGAGATGGAAAGCCCCGAGGCGCCTCTGACGGTCAACGGCGTTGTATATAATGAAATGAAGGGCGCTTTTTCCAGTGCGGACGAGGTTTTTTCCAGAGAAATCATGAATTCTCTGTATCCGGACACCTGCTATGCCCTGGAGAGCGGCGGAGACCCGGAGTGCATACCGGATCTGAGCTATGAACAGTTCCTGGATTATCACCATACCCTGTATCACCCCTCCAACAGCTACATTTACCTGTATGGCAACATGAATCTGTGGGAGAAACTTCTGTTTATTCATGAGCATTATCTGAGCCGTTTTGATTATCTGGAAATGGATACCCGCATTCGCACTCAGCAGCCCTTTGAGAAGCCGGTGCATGTGCGTAAGCCCTATCCGGTGATGGAGGGCGAGGATACGGAGCAGAAGGCATATCTGTCCTACAATGTTTCTGTCGGCACTTCTCTGGATGTGGAGACATCGGTAGCTCTGGATATTCTGGACTATGCGCTCTGCTCTTCTCCAGGCGCGGTGGTCAGACAGGCTCTGGTGGACGCCGGGATCGGCGAGGACGTCTATTCCACAGCGGAGGATGAAATTCAGCAGCCTTATTTCAGCATCATCGCCAAGGACGCGGATGAGAAGCGGGTGGAGGAATTCGAGCAGATTATCCGCGACACTTTGGAGAAGGTGGTGAAGGAGGGCATCGATTTCAAGACCCTTCAGGCCGCCATCAGCTGTCAGCAATTCCAATATAAGGAAAATGACTGCGGCCGCTGGCCCAAGGGCCTGATCATGGGCCTGCAGGCCATGGGCACCTGGAATTACAGCGACGAGGCTCCCTTTGTGGGTCTGGAACTGGACGAAATCTATGAGAACCTCAAAGAAAAGGCCGGCCAGGGTTATTTTGAGGAGCTGGTGGAGAAGTATCTTTTGAATAATAACCATCGAAGCATTGTGGAACTGTATCCTCAGGAGGGCCTGACGGAGGAAAGGGACGCCGCTTTTGCCGGGAAGCTTGCCCAAAAGAAAGCAGCCATGTCGGCGCAGGAGCTTCAGAAAATTATTGATGACGAGAAAAAGCTCAGAGAATATCAGGACGGGGAGGATTCCGAGGAGGCTCTGGCGACCATCCCTCTTTTACAGATCAAAGATCTGAAAAAGGAGGCTTTAAAGCCGGTCAACGATCTGAGAAGCTGCGCGGAGGTGAAGGTGCTGACCCATCCGGTTTACACCTACGTGATCGATTATCTGCGCATTATGTTCCATCTGAAGGATGTTCCTGAGTATCTGATGACCTATCTGCCCGTCCTGAAAAATTTACTGCTGCTGATGGATACGGACAGACATGGCTATGGAGACCTGTGCAATGAGATCAATCTGGTCTGCGGCAGTATGGAGCCCACCATTAATTTATATCAGAACCGCCATGTGGCCGGAGAGCTGATTCTGACCTTTGACATGAAGGCCAAAATGCTCTATGAGAATATTCCTGCGGCCATGTCCCTGATGCAGGAAGTGATCATGGGAACGGATTTCTCGGATGTCAAGCGTTTGCGTGAAATCCTGCTGGAGACCAAAAGCCAGGCCCAGAGTGCCTTGATGCAGTCCGGCAGTCAGACGGCGGCTACCAGAGCCATGTCCTATTTCAGCAGATCCGGCGCCGTTCAGGAGGAGCTTTCCGGGCTGACTGCCTATCGGTTCCTTTGTGAGCTGGCTCAGAAGGATCAGGATGAGTTAAAGGAGACGGCACAGACTCTGCAAAGGCTCTGCCAGGTCATTTTCCGCAGGGAGAACCTGATGCTGGACATTACCGCAGAGAAAGAAGGAATAGCAAAGACCTTTGAGTGCATTGAAGATTTTGCTGAGCATCTGTATACCTGTGATGTCAGCCGGGGCAGCTATACGCCTGAAATCTCCCGAAAACAGGAGGGCTTTCTGACTTCCGAGCAGGTACAGTACGTCTGCCGGGCCGGTAATTTCAAAAAGAACGGTCTGAAATACAACGGAGCCCTTCAAGTATTGAAAACCATGCTCAGTTATGAATACCTCTGGACCCAGGTGCGCGTCAAGGGCGGAGCTTATGGCTGCATGCTGCGCTTTGGACAAAACGGCGACTGCTACTTTGTGTCCTACAGAGATCCTCACCTGAAACGCACGGTGGAGGTCTATGAGAACGCGGCCAAAGCCATCGCTGAATTGGAAATCGACGACCGCACCATGACCCAGTATATCATCGGCGCCATCAGCGAACAGGACACTCCCCTGACTCCCTCCGGCCTGGGCTCCATGTCCCTGGCGGCCTACATGTCCGGCAAAACCTACGAGGAAATGCAGCGCAATCGGGACGAACTTTTGGCCTGCACCCCGGACACCCTCCGCGGCCTCTCCGCCTACGTGGAAGCCTTCATGGAAGACGGCGCCCTGTGCGTGGTTGGCAACGCCGAAAAAATATTACAAAACAAAGATATGTTTGAAACGACAGAACAATATCTGTAAATGTGCCTGTTTACGCAGCCGGATTTCAGACAGCTTCATAGTAAATATCAGGCTTGTTTATTTACCGCCATTGCTCCAAAGCAGGCAATGACACTGAAAACTTCCAAAATGCGCTTATCTGCACAGCCGGATTTAAGACTGCTTCACAGTAAATATCCGGCTTGTGAATTTACCGCCATTGCTCCAAAGCAGGCAATGACACTGAAAAAAGATAAGGCGAAGATTAACGCTGAGTTTTTCGCCGTTTTTTTTCAGTGTCATTGCCGGAAAAGAACCAGAAACAGAATCAGAAACAGGAAACGGAATAATATACATGAACACTCAAAAATCCGGCTTCGCCACCCTCATCGGCCGCCCCAACGTAGGCAAATCCACCCTGATGAACCACATCATCGGCCAGAAGATTGCCATTACCTCCAGAAAACCGCAGACCACCAGAAACCGCATCCAGACCGTCTATACCTGCGACCAGGGACAGATCGTCTTTCTGGACACCCCCGGCATCCACAAGGCCAGAAACAAGCTGGGGGACTACATGGTAACCGTGGCCGAAAGAACCCTCTCCGAGGTGGACGTCATTCTCTGGCTTGTGGAGCCTGAAGCCCATATTGGCGCCGGAGAGCAGGCCATCGTGGAGAAATTAAAACAGACGAAAACGCCCAAAATTCTCGTCATCAATAAAGTGGACAAGGTCAAAAAGACGGAGATTCCCGCTGTCATCGACGCCTACCGCGCTCTGATGGATTTTGACGAGATTGTGCCCGTGTCCGCCAGACACGGCACCAACGTGGACACCCTGCTGTCCTGCATTTTCAGCTACCTTCCGGAGGGAGATTATTTTTATGATGAGGATACGGTAACCGACCAGCCGGTTCGGCAGATCGTCTCCGAGCTGATCCGGGAAAAGATTCTGCGCCTCATGGGAGAGGAAATCCCCCACGGCGTTGCCGTCACTGTGGACAGCATGAATTACAGAGAAAAAATCGTGGACATTGACGCTACCATTGTCTGTGAGAAAGAATCCCACAAGGGAATGATCATCGGCAAGGGCGGCAGCATGCTCAAAAAAATCGGCACCGCCGCCAGACCGGAGATTGAAGACCTGGTGGAGATGCAGGTCAACTTAAAGCTCTGGGTCAAGGTGAAAAAGGACTGGCGCGACAGCGACATCCAGATGAAAAATTTTGGCTATGACCCGAAAAACGCCGGATGAACTCCGCAGGCTGCAGCCGGGGAGGCAGATAATACCAGCATAGAAACACCTCAAAGTGCCATATACTAATATAACATAAAATAAATAACTGGCCAAATAATGGCTTTTGTGCTATACTTGATAC
>JAJPYH010000095.1 GCA_021205045.1 Lachnospiraceae bacterium
CAGTCAGGGCTAATGTTAAAGATTTTTCGGGACATTTTCAAAAATGCTTGACAGAGAAAAATGAAAAGAAATTCGGCCGGGAAACTATTTTCATAATGATACTTGTCAAATCCGGAGTGTTAAGGTAGACTGATGGTGCAAAAAGCGGACAAAAACCGGTGCAGAGCCTGGAAAAGACCGGACCGGCGAAGATTTTTCCCTGTACGGAATCTGTGCTGTCGGAAACTGTGCTGTCCGCGACTGACAAACGAAGAGAAAGCGAGTATATATTATGAAATTTATTTCCTGGAATGTGAACGGCCTGCGGGCCTGCGTTGGCAAGAATTTTATGGAGGATTTTCAAAAGCTGGACGCGGATTTTTTCTGTCTGCAGGAGACCAAGCTCCAGGCAGGGCAGATTTCCCTGGACCTGCCCGGATACCATCAATATTGGAATTATGCCGAAAAGAAGGGATATTCCGGCACGGCGATTTTTGCAAAACATGAGCCGCTGAATGTGACTTACGGCCTGGGGATCGAGGAGCATGACAGGGAGGGAAGGGTGATTACCCTGGAGTATCCGGAGTTTTATCTGGTGACGGTTTACACCCCCAATTCCCAGGACGGGCTTGCCAGACTGGACTATCGCATGCAGTGGGAGGATGTCTTCCGTACTTATTTGCATGGGCTGGCACAGCTTAAGGGGGTCATCGTCTGCGGCGACATGAACGTGGCTCATCAGGAAATTGACTTAAAGAATCCTAAGACCAATCACAAAAACGCCGGTTTTACCGATGAGGAGCGGGGCAAGATGACGGAACTTCTGAACAGCGGTTTTGTGGACAGCTACCGCTATTATTATCCGGACACAGAAGGGGTGTACAGCTGGTGGAGCTACCGCCGCCGTGCCAGGGAGACGAACGCCGGATGGCGCATCGACTATTTCCTGGTGTCCGAGAACGCGAAGGAGAGGATGGAGAGCGCGTCCATTCACACGGAGATTTACGGGTCGGACCACTGCCCGGTGGAGCTTTGCTGGGAGTGAGCCGGGCATCGTGTCGTTACTGTTCGCAGCCAGCCTGAAAGGGCTGCCCGGGGCTTACGAGCATGCTCAACGCTGCGGACAGTCCTTTCAGCCCTGCTGTGAATAGTAATTCTGTATTACATATCTCTGATTGCTAATGCCACCTGTATGGGAAATAAATCCTCCGCCGTCTTCAAAGGAGAATCCAGCAGCTTTCTCAGCTTCTGCAGCTGATAATTGACGGTATTGCGATGGACGAACAGCTCCTTTGCGGTGCCGTCCAGACTCCGGTCGTTGCGGATATAGGCCCGCAGAAGCTTCATATATTCATGACCCTGGGCGTCCGTTTTTTCCACTTCTCCCAGGATTTCATCCGCGTAGGAGGAGAGCAGCTCTTCGTCCGTGATGGAGAAGAGGAGTCTGTCAAAGCCCATTTCATTGAAATCAATGATCGTCTGTCTGCGGTGGACCGCCATCTTCATGGCGGTGGTGGCCCGCTGGAAGCTTTTGTACATTTCCTGGATTCCCATGACCTTCTGTCCCACGCCGATATAGATGTCGTGGTTGATGAGCAGCTCCTTGTAGGCGTCTGTAATCACATCCAGCACATGATCCGACAGCTCCGGGGTGGTGTGGTTTAAGATGACGAGCTGCAGATTTTCGATGGTCACAATCCCGATATGCAGCTGGGCGTTCCCCAGCCGCCGCTTCATGCGCCGGAGTCTGGTTTCCAGCCAGTATTCCATGGAAGAGGGGAGGTCGAAATCCCCCTCTGCGTTTGGCTCAGATCCTTTTTTGAACCGGGAGCAGATGGTGATTACCAGAAAATCCTCATCCAGATCATAATAGGTGGAGAGGATATCCTGATAATTTGACGGATCATTGTGCCTTAAGATGGCGTCCAGGACAGCCTGATCGTGAATCAGGCTCTCCTGGCGCTTATTCATGATCGTAACGCACAGAGTCTGAATCATTTCTGTGATATGGATTTCCCAGGGCATGGTCAGCAGCGGAAAATCCTTTTCATTGCAGAAATCCAGCACCGGCTTTGGAATTTCAAAAACATACATCCCTACATTGATAATGAGTCCGGCTGTGTGCCGGGCGTACAGGCTTTTCACAATTTCCAGAAGCCAGCCCGGGTGCTCGGACTGACGCCGCCCCGTGGTTACAATCAGTTCTGAGCCATGAAAATAGGGAATGATATATTCGTCCTCCAGCATATAAATCCAGTTGACGATGTTGGTGGTGCCGTTTTCTCCGGCGCAGACCTCCAGCTGAAAGGGATTGTTGTTATCCGCACACAAGTGTCTTAGAGAGACGGACATTCAAAACACCTCCTGAAAAAAGTTTTTATTTCTTTGTACTCACAGCACAAATTATAACACATATCTTTGAACTTATCTACCATTTACTTCCACAATTATTTGGTTATAATGAAATTACAAAACAAAAACAGATGCAAACAAAAATTTCGGCTGTCTTTCAAGCAAAGACGATCCGGACGGTTATAGAAGGAGGGTGAAGATATGTATGATTATGATGTAATGGAGAGCTTTGGTGTAAACGACAGGAAGTATGATATGCCGGACTGGATGATGCAGGAAGGCCTGTACAACTGCGAAGGTTTTACCTCCGATTATTACAGGAGCCTGTTTTCCAGGGCAGTCAGCAAGCTGAAGTTCTGGAGATAGGATTGATTTCAGGAAATGCTCCAATATTTTGATAATACACTCAGAAGCGGTTTTCATGCGGCGTCTCTCTCGCTTGTCGTATGAGGACCGCTTTTGAGTTCTGCCGATGATGCCGTTCACAGCCGCAGTGCGGCAAAATACCGCGCGTATCCACATTTTATCCCTTGTACTGGCGGAATTTATTTGCTATAATGAGGGGCAGTGATGAGCCGCGTGAAAGCAAACGGGATAAGGACGCGGCGAATTTCATAAAATCAAAAGGAGAGTAACAGTATGAAGGGAAATATCGTAGTAGGACAGTCCGGCGGCCCTACCGCAGTGATCAATTCTTCCGTTGCCGGTGTGTATGTGGCGGCGAAGAAGCTGGGGGTTTCCAAAGTCTATGGCATGGTTCAAGGCATTGAAGGCTTTTTACAGGGCAAGGTGGTGGATCTGGACAAGTATCTGGCAAATCCGGTGGGTGTGGAGCTGTTAAAGAGGACGCCTTCCGCGTTCCTGGGCTCCTGCCGTTTCAAAATGCCCAAGATTGAGGGTCACGAGGACGTGTACGAGAAGGTGTTCCAGGTCATGGAGGAGCACAATATTGAGTGTCTTTTCTACGCCGGCGGCAATGATTCTATGGACACGGTGAAGATGCTGTCCGATTACGCCGCGGCCCACAATAAGCCTCAGCGCTTCATGGGCGTACCCAAGACGATTGATAACGATCTTCCCATTACTGACCATTGCCCGGGCTATGGATCCGCGGCAAAATATATCGCTACCAGCTTAAAAGAGATTATCCGCGACAATGAGTCCTTCGGCGCGGAGAAGCCCACGGTCTGCATCGTTGAGATTATGGGGCGCAACGCCGGCTGGCTGACCGCTGCCGCAGCTCTGGCCAAGGGCGGCGACTGCTCCGGCGCGGACGCTATTTACCTGCCGGAGAGAGTTTTTGACATGGACGCTTTCATGGCGAAGGTGAAGGAACTGGCCGCCACCAAGAGCAGCGTGGTGATCGCGGTATCCGAGGGCGTGCACGTGGCCGATGGCCGCTATGTGTGTGAGCTTGGCAGGGAAGTGGCAGTGGATGCCTTCGGACACAAGCAGATGTCCGGCACCGCCGCCATGCTGGCCAATATGGTGGCTGCGGAGACCGGCTTAAAGACCCGCGCGGTGGAGCTTTCCACTCTGCAGAGAGCCGCTACCCATTTGGCATCCCTGACAGATATCAACGAGGCCTTCCAGGCAGGCTCCGACGCGGTGAAGGCTGCCAATGAGGGCAAGACCGGCATGATGATTACCTTAGACCGCAACGGCGACGATCCCTATCAGTGCGGCACCAGCGCCTATGACATCCACGCCATTGCCAATGTGGAGAGAAAGGTGCCGGATGAGTGGATCACGGAGGACGGCACAGGCCTGACTGAAGCGTATATCAGGTATGCCCGTCCGCTGATCATGGGTGAGCTGCTTCCCATCTTTGTGGATGGTTTGCCCCAGCACATTGTGATGGATGAACTTTTTGAAAAATAGAATGTTACTATTCACAGCCGACTTGAGAGAGATAAACAGACTCGTCAAGCGTAGTTTGCTTGTAAAAGGCTGATTATCTCTTTCAAGTTGACTGAGAATCAGTCACTTCCCCCACATAAGCAAAAAGATGAGCTGTGTCTTTTACAGCACCGGACAGCTTGCTGGACGCTTTTGCGCATGTGAGGGGAAGCGGCTGTGAAATAGTAACGAATAGTGAAAATAAACTCAAAATCACCCATGTCAAGCATTTTTGAAAATGTCCCGAAAAATCTTTAACATTAGCCCCGACT
>JAJPYH010000018.1 GCA_021205045.1 Lachnospiraceae bacterium
GACCAGGACATTCAGAGGACATGGCAAGGACGAGAAAAAGTCCAAGGTAAGATAGACGGTACCCAAAAGGGATTGAAAGGAGGCTATATCTATGGCAAAAGGACATAGATCTCAGATTAAGAGAGAGAGAAACGCTCAGAAAGATACCAGACCTTCGGCTAAGCTGTCTTACGCCAGAGTGTCTGTTCAGAAAGCATGTTTTGTGCTGGACGCAATCAGAGGCAAGGATGTGGATACCGCACTGGCGATCCTGACTTACAGCCCCAGATACGCGGCAAGCATTACAAAGAAATTACTGGAATCAGCCATCGCGAACGCTGAGACCAACAACGGTTTAAGCCGTGACAATCTTTATGTTGCAGAGTGCTATGCAGGTCAGGCAGCGATCATGAAGCGCATCAGACCCCGTGCACAGGGCAGAGCGTACAGGATTGAGAAGAGAACGAGCCACATTACTATCATTCTCGATGAAAGATAGGATTGTTGAAAGGAGAATCAAATGGGACAGAAAGTTAATCCTCATGGCCTGAGAGTAGGTATCATAAAAGATTGGGATTCCAGATGGTACGCTGATAAAAAGTTCCCTGAGTATTTAAAGGAAGACTATGAGATCAGGAAGTTCCTGAAAAAGAAGTTGTACAGCGCCGGCGTCTCCAAAATCGAGATTGAGAGAGCGGCTGAGAGAGTAAAGGTTACCCTGTATACAGCCAAGCCGGGCGTTGTCATCGGCAAGGGCGGAGCGGAGATTGAGGTTACCAGACAGCAGCTTGGCAAGCTGACCGGCAAGAAGGTTCTGATCGACATCAAGGAAATCAAGAGGCCCGATAAGGATGCACAGCTGGTAGCGGAGAATATTGCACAGCAGCTGGAGAATCGTGTCTCCTACAGACGTGCCATGAAGTCCTGCATGAGCAGAACCATGAAGTCCGGCGCACTTGGCATCAAGTGTTCCGCATCCGGCCGTCTGGGCGGCGCGGATATTGCGCGCAGAGAGTTCTACAGTGAGGGCACCATTCCTCTGCAGACTCTGAGAGCGGATATTGATTACGGCTTTGCAGAGGCGGACACCACCTACGGTAAGGTCGGCGTGAAGGTATGGATTTACAAGGGCGAAGTTCTGCCGGAAAAAGGAAACAGGGAAGGGAGCGATAAATAATTATGTTAATGCCAAAAAGAGTTAAGCATCGTAAACAGTTCCGTGGTTCCATGCGAGGCAGGGCAACCAGAGGCAATACGATCACATATGGCGATTATGGTCTGGTAGCGGTGGAACCGTGCTGGATCAAGGCTAATCAGATTGAGGCTGCCCGTGTGGCGGCAACCCGTTATATGAAGCGTGCAGGAAAGGTGTGGATCAAGATTTTCCCTGACAAACCGGTAACGGCGACTCCTGCTGAAACCCGTATGGGTAAAGGTAAAGGCAGCGTGGAGTACTGGGTAGCAGTGGTCAAGCCGGATCGTGTACTGTTCGAAGTCGGCGGCGTACCCGAGGAGACGGCAAAGGAAGCAATGCGCCTGGCTATGCATAAGCTTCCCTGCAAGTGCAAGATCGTTTCCAAGGCGGATCTGGAAGGCGGTGTATCAAATGAAGAGTAAGAAATATATTGATGAATTAAACGGAAAGACCCCCGCGGAGCTTCAGAAGGATTTGACGGCGGCAAAAAAGGAGCTTTTCAACTTGAGATTCCAGAATGCGACAAATCAGCTGGATAACACGGCGAGGATCAGGGAGGTTCGCAGGAACATTGCCCGTATCCAGACAGTGATTTCCCAGAAGGCAAAGGCAGCCGAGTAAGTCGCAGAGATGATTTCAGAAAGGAGATTTTAAGCCGTGGCGGAAAGAAATTTGAGAAAAACCCGTGTTGGTAAGGTTACCAGCAATAAGATGGATAAAACGATCGTCGTTGCAATCGAGAACCGTGTCAGACATCCTCTTTACAAAAAGATTGTGAAGAGCACCTACAAGCTGAAGGCACATGATGAGAACAATGAGTGCAATATCGGCGACACCGTCAGAGTGATGGAGACCAGACCTTTGTCCAAGGATAAGAGATGGATACTGGTTGAGATCGTTGAGAGAGCAAAGTAAGCTTTTTTTACAGTAAGATATGGAAGGAGAATTAGCATGATTCAGCAGGAAACCAGACTGAAAGTTGCTGATAACACCGGTGCTAAAGAGCTGCTCTGCATCAGAGTGTCGGGCGGTTCCACCAGGAGATATGCAAATATCGGTGATGTTATCGTCGCTACTGTCAAGGATGCAACACCCGGCGGTGTTGTGAAAAAGGGCGATGTTGTGAAGGCCGTGGTCGTACGTACTGTAAAGGGCGCAAGACGCAAGGACGGTTCTTATATTAAATTCGATGAGAATGCCGCTGTGATTATCAAGGACGACAAGACCCCCAGGGGAACCCGTATCTTTGGACCAGTGGCGAGGGAGTTACGTGAGAAGCAGTTCATGAAAATTGTTTCTCTGGCTCCGGAAGTGTTATAAGGAGGTGCCATTATTATGTTAAAAATTAAAAAGGGTGATACAGTTCAGGTGATCGCCGGCAAGGATAATGGCAAGCAGGGCAAGGTTGTGTCTGTGGATTTAAAGACGCGCAGGGTCATTGTTGAGGGAGTCAATATGGTGACCAGGCACTCCAAGCCGAGCCAGGCGAATCCTAACGGTGGTATTGTCCAGAAGGAAGCTCCTATCGATGGCTCTAATGTAATGCTGGTGTACAAGGGAAAGCTCACCAGAGTTGGCTTTGGCATGAAGGATGGCAAGAAAGTTCGCATCGCAAAGGCTACCGGCGACGTCATCGATTGATTCTGAAGGAAGGAGATTAAATTCATGGCAAGACTGAAGGAGACATATCAGAACGAAATCGTTGACGCAATGACGAAAAAGTTCGGATATAAGAATATAATGGAAGTCCCGAAGCTTGATAAGATTGTGGTCAACATGGGTGTTGGCGAAGCGAAGGACAATGCGAAAGCCCTGGAGGGCGCGGTCAGGGATCTGGAGGCGATCACGGGCCAGAAGGCAGTGATTACCAGAGCCAAGAACGCAATTGCAAACTTTAAAATCCGTGAGGGTATGGCGATTGGCTGCAAGGTTACTCTTCGCGGCGAGAAAATGTATGAGTTCCTGGATCGTCTGGTGAACCTGGCATTGCCCCGCGTGCGTGACTTCAGAGGGGTTAATCCCAATTCCTTTGACGGAAGAGGCAATTATGCCCTTGGTATCAAGGAGCAGCTGATTTTCCCGGAGATCGAGTATGACAAGATCGATAAGGTGAGGGGTATGGACATTATTATCGTCACTACCGCAAAGACCGATGAAGAGGCACGTGAATTGTTAAGGCTGTTCAACATGCCGTTTGCGAAATAACAGGGAGGTAATTCATGGCAAAGACATCTTTGAAAGTGAAACAGCAGCGTAAACCGAGATTTTCTACGCAGGCTTATACCCGCTGCAGCATCTGCGGACGTCCGCATTCCGTCTTAAGGAAATATGGCATTTGCAGAATCTGCTTCCGCGAGCTGGCATATAAGGGACAGATCCCTGGCGTGAAGAAAGCAAGCTGGTAAAATATAATTAAGGAGGGAACAAATCATGGGTATGAGTGATCCGATAGCAGATATGCTGACGAGAATCCGCAACGCGAACACCGCAAAGCATGACACTGTGTCTATTCCGTCTTCTAAGATGAAGCTTGCGATTGCGCAGATCCTGTTGGACGAAGGATATATCAAAAAATATGATGTCGTACCGGACGGCAATTTCAAGAACATTGTAATCACGTTAAAATACAGTGCGGATAAGAGTGAGAGAGCAATCAGCGGCATTAAGAGAATTTCCAAGCCCGGTCTTCGTATCTACGCAGGCAAGGAAGATATGCCGAAGGTACTTGGCGGCCTTGGGATCGCCATTGTATCCACCAATCAGGGTGTGATCACGGACAAAAAGGCCAGAGAGCTGCAGGTAGGCGGCGAAGTGCTGGCATACGTCTGGTAAGACGATTTAATATCACAAGGAGGTACGGGCATGTCACGTATAGGAAGAATGCCAATCGCTGTCCCCGCAGGTGTTACTGTGGAGATCGCAGAAAATAATAAAGTGACTGTAAAAGGTCCCAAGGGAACTCTTGAAAGATCCCTTGCGCCTGAGATGGAGATTAAGCAGGAAGGTGCGGAGATTATCGTCTCCAGACCCAATGACTTAAAGAAAATGAAGTCCCTGCACGGCCTGACCAGGACATTGCTCCACAATATGGTCGTGGGCGTTACAGAGGGCTACGCCAAGAAACTGGAGATCAATGGTGTTGGTTACAGAGCGTCCAAGTCCGGCAAGAAGCTGACGCTGAACCTGGGCTATTCCCATCCGGTGGAGATGATGGATCCCGAGGGCATTGAGACCGTTGTGGAGAACAACATTATCACCGTAAAGGGCATTGACAAGGAGAAGGTTGGTCAGTTTGCGGCGCAGATCAGAGATAAGAGGAGACCTGAGCCATATAAGGGCAAGGGTATCAAGTACGCAGATGAGACGATCAGACGTAAAGTCGGCAAGACCGGTAAGAAATAAATAAGGAGAGTGTGAAAATGGTTAATAAGATATCCAGACAGGAAATTCGTGCGAAAAAGCACAGGAGAATGCGTCGCCATTTAAACGGCACTGCTCAAAGACCGCGTTTGGCAGTTTTCAGAAGCAACAATCACATGTATGCTCAGATCATTGACGACACTGCTCAGAATACACTGGTTTCCGCCTCTACTGTGGAGAAAGAGATCAAAGCGGAGCTTGACAAGACAAATGATGTCAAGGCAGCGGCATATATTGGAACAGTCGTAGCTAAGAGAGCACTGGAGAAAGGCATCACCGAGGTTATTTTTGACAGAGGCGGATACATTTACCAGGGCAAGGTTGCGGCACTGGCACAGGCGGCAAGAGAAGCCGGCCTGGAATTCTAGGAAGGGAGGATACAACACATGAAGCGTACAATCATTGACCCGAGTCAGTTGGAGCTGGAAGATAAGGTTGTGACCTTAAAGCGTGTATCAAAGACTGTCAAGGGTGGACGTAACTCCCGTTTCACTGCACTGGTGGTCGTAGGAGACAAAAATGGCCATGTGGGTGCAGGCCTTGGTAAGGCTGTAGAAATTCCGGAAGCAATCCGCAAGGGCAAGGAGGATGCCACAAAGCAGCTGGTAGCCATTGCTCTGGATGAGAATCATTCTATTCCCCATGACTTTATCGGTCAGTACGGTGCGGCCAGCGTTCTCTTAAAGCGGGCTCCCGAAGGTACCGGTATTATTGCCGGAGGCCCGGCTCGTGTGGTGTGTGAGCTTGCTGGTATTCAGAATATTCGTACCAAGTCTCTGGGTTCCAACAATAAGCAGAACGTCGTCCTGGCAACCATCGCGGGTTTAAGTCAGTTAAAGACACCTGAGGAAGTTGCAAAGAAGCGCGGTAAATCTGTGGAAGAAATACTGGCTTAAGGAGGGTAGACAAATGTTAAAAATTACTTTGGTGAAGTCTCCTATTGGAGCAGTTCCGAAAAACAGGGCGACCCTTCAGTCCATGGGACTCAGAAAGATCAATAAATCTATCATTCTGCCGGATAATCCCAGCACAAGGGGGCAGATCCAGCAGGTGAGACATCTGATAAAAGTCGAAGAAGTAGAAGAGGCTTAGGAAAGGAAGGAGTCAGCATGGAATTATCTAATTTAAGGCCTGCAGAAGGTTCCAAGCACAGCAATAATTTTAGAAGAGGCCGCGGACATGGTTCAGGCAACGGAAAGACTGCTGGTAAGGGTCACAAAGGTCAGAAGGCTCGTTCCGGAGCACCAAGACCGGGGTTTGAGGGCGGTCAGATGCCTTTATACAGGCGCATTCCCAAGAGAGGCTTCCACAACAGAAACACCAAGGAGATCGTAGCTGTCAACCTTTCCGTCCTGGAGAGATTTGAAGACGGCAGTGTGGTGGATGTGAATACTCTGGTGGAGTCCGGCGTCATCAAAAATCCGCGGGATGGAGTAAAAATTCTGGGTCATGGCGACCTGACAAAAAAACTGGAAGTGAAGGTGAACGCGTATTCCGCATCCGCGAAAGAGAAAATTGAAGCTCTTGGCGGAACGGCCGAGGTGATCTAGAATGTTCAATACACTGAAGAATGCATTTAAAATTAAAGAAATCAGAAACAGGCTTTTGTACACGTTCATGATGCTGGTTGTGATCCGTTTCGGATCACAGCTGCCTGTGCCGGGTACAAACAGAACGTATTTTGCCTCATGGTTTGCGTCGCAGACCAGTGACGCCTTCAGCTTTTTCAATGCATTTACCGGTGGGTCATTTTCCAGCTTTTCCATCCTCGCATTAAGTATTACGCCTTACATTACATCCTCTATTATCATTCAGCTTCTGACGATTGCAATCCCCAAGCTGGAGGAAATGCAGCGTGACGGTGAGGAAGGACGCAAAAAGATAGCTGCTATGACACGCTATGTGACGGTTGCTCTGGCATTGATCCAGTCTTCTGCACTTGCCATCGGTTTTGGCAGACAGGGGCTGCTGGAAGAGTATAATGCGTTTAATGTAATCACGGTAATTGTGGCATTGACAGCAGGAAGCGCTTTCCTGATGTGGGTCGGGGAGCAGATTACGGAAAAGGGCGTAGGAAATGGAATTTCCATCGTCCTGGTAATCAATATTCTCTCAACCATTCCCAGCGATTTTGAAGGGCTTGCTGAGCAGTTTGTATTTGGCAAGGCGCCGGCAACGGCTATTCTTGCCGCTGTGATTATTATAGCGATTGTCCTTGGCATCATTGTGTTTATTGTTCTGCTGAATTCCGGCGTTCACAAGATACCGGTTCAGTATGCGCAAAAGGTGCAGGGCAGAAAAAGTGTGGGCGGCGCAAGCTCCAACATTCCTTTGAAGGTCAATACCTCAGGTGTGATCCCTGTGATTTTTGCCTCAACCATTCTGCAGACTCCGAGTATTATCTGCACACTTTTCGGAGTGTCTGCCTCCGGAGTCGGAGCTGAGATCATCAAGGTGCTGAGCTCCAGCTATTGGTTTAATATCAGCACCCCGGTCTATTCCATTGGTGTAGTGCTGTATGTGGCCATGATTATCGGCTTTGCTTATTTCTACACCTCGGTGACATTTAACCCGATGATGGTCGCGGACAATATGAAGAGACAGGGCGGTTTTATCCCCGGCATTCGCCCCGGTAAGCCTACCACTGAGTATCTGAATAAGGTGCTCCACTATATTGTGTTTATCGGTGCGGTGAGCCTGGCCTTCGTGGCGATTGTCCCCTATATTTTTTCGGGGATATTCAATGCCAGTGTTTCGTTTGGAGGCACATCACTGATCATTATCGTGAGTGTGATACTGGAAACCCTGGAGCAGGTGGAGTCTCAGATGCTTGTTCGCAATTATAAGGGATTTTTAAACAGTTAAATAAAACAAAGGGTATCTGGGCGGGAACGGCAGCTTCTGTCCAGATACGTTTCACGTTTACAAAAAGGATGCTGATACAACGTCTGGAAAACAGCGTCGGAAACGCTGCGTATCATATCAATTGAAAGATATTGCACCAGAGGAGAATGAAATGAAGATTATAATACTGGGAGCGCCGGGTGCCGGCAAGGGCACTCAGGCCAAAATGATAGCGGAAAAATATCAGATACCTCATGTTTCCACCGGGGATATTTTCAAAGCCAATATCAAAAACGGCACAGAGCTTGGCATGGAAGCAAAAAAATATATGGATCAGGGAGCGCTTGTCCCGGATGAGCTGACAGTGAAGATCCTTCTGGACAGGGTTGCAAAGCCGGACTGTGAGAATGGTTATGTGCTGGACGGATTCCCGCGTACGATTCCTCAGGCAGAGGTTCTTGACAGCACGTTATCTGAGATGGGGGACGCCATTGATGTAGCCATCAACGTGGATGTACCGGATGAGAATATTGTAAAGAGAATGGGAGGACGCCGGGCCTGCCTTTCCTGCGGCGCTACTTATCATATTGAGCATATTCCGCCCAGGAAAGAGGGCATCTGTGATGTATGCGGTCAGCCGCTTGTCCTCAGGGATGATGATAAACCGAAGACTGTCAGCAACAGACTGAAGGTTTATCATGAGCAGACACAGCCGTTGATTGATTTTTATCATGCCAAAGGAGTTCTCAGAACGGTAGACGGAACTGCTGATATGCAGGATGTCTTCGCGGCCATTACCGCGATTCTGGGCTAATCGGGGGCGCGACTATGGCGGTATCGATTAAATCGGCAAAGGAGATTGAACTGATGCGGGAGTCCAATAAGAGGCTTGCCGAGGTTCATCTGGCGATGGAAGAACTGATCAGGCCGGGAATCACAACCTGGGAGCTTGATGAGTTCGCGGAGAGAATGATCAGAAATATGGGATGCGTTCCCAATTTCAAAAATTACGAAGGGTATCCTGCTACTGTGTGCTGTTCCATCAATGATGAGGTAGTGCATGGTATTCCCAGTAAGACGAGATATTTAAAAGAAGGAGATATTATCAGCCTTGATATGGGTCTGATTTATAAGGGACTTCATTCGGACGCAGCCAGAACTCACGGTGTGGGAAAGGTCAGTCCGGAAGTGCAAAAGCTGATGGATGTGACAAAGCAGAGCTTTTTTGAAGGTATCAAATATGCGGTGGCAGGGCATCATCTGCATGAGATCGGCAATGCCATTGATGATTATGTGACACCTTTCGGCTACGGCATTGTATATGATCTGACAGGGCACGGTGTTGGCCGTAAGCTTCATGAGGATCCGGCCATTCCCAATTATCGTTCCAGATCTAAGGGTATTCGGCTGAAGGCCGGTATGACGCTGGCTGTGGAACCCATGATCACTATGGGGACGGCGGATGTGGAGTGGCTTGACGATAACTGGACGGTGGTGACAGCAGACGGGTCCTGGGCCGCCCATTATGAAAATACCATTCTGGTCACAGACAATGAGCCGGAAATCCTTTCTATGTTATGATGATCAGTAATGTCAGTAATGAGCTGCGGGGCGGGTAACGAGGCCTCGGGAACGTTATGATAACTTGTATCATAAATAATTAAAAAGGAATGTAAGCAGACCATATCAGATATCGGATTTAACAGGAGGAAAGCATGTCAAAGGCTGACGTTATCGAGATTGAAGGAATTGTAGTGGAAAAGCTGCCCAATACCATGTTTCGGGTAGAGCTGGAAAACGGGCACCGGGTACTGGCACACATCAGCGGAAAGCTGCGCCAGAATTTCATACGGATTTTGCCCGGCGATAAGGTTACATTGGAATTATCTCCATACGATCTCACAAAAGGGCGCATTATCTGGAGAGACAAGTAAGCTGTTTCAGCAGGAATAAACACTTGAATAAAAAGCGGAAAGGAAAAGAAAAAATCCTTTAAAATAAGGAAATTTTTCCTTGCAATTGCTTTTTGTTTATGGTATTCTAAAAAACGGTCTTTACTGAAAAGCCCAGTGGGTGAAGTATGCCCTGTGGGCGATCATTTTCGTATGGCGGAAGTTCATGAAAGGAGGGTTTAACGATGAAGGTTAGATCATCAGTTAAGAGAATTTGCGACAAGTGCAAGATCATCAAGAGAAAAGGACAAATCAGGGTTATTTGCGAGAATCCTAAACATAAACAGAGACAGGGCTGATCATTTATATCAGACGGTTTCCTGTTTACTTGTTGGTACCGAAAATAAGGTTCTCATATATGAGAACCCAGTGAGTATCGGAAAGATCGGATTTTGTCCGGTTGGGAGTATTCCCCAACCAATTAGTAACAGAGCATGCCTGGGTGTCGTGTCGGAGAAAAGTCACGGGAGTTCGGGTATGGAGCGCGCAGGCGCAGGCCCCGGAGCGGGGTACAGAAGTGAAATATGGCTGAAATGGAGGAGAAACGTAAATGGCTCGTATCGCAGGTGTTGATTTACCCAGAGAAAAGCGCGTAGAGATTGGCCTGACCTATATCTATGGCATTGGCAGAACAAGCTCCAACAAGATTCTGGCAGAGGCCGGCGTCAATCCGGACACTCGTGTCAGAGATCTGACGGATGATGAGGTCAAGAAGATCAGTGAAGTGATTGATGCGTCCTATATGGTGGAAGGTGATCTGAGAAGAGAGGTTGCCTTAAACATCAAGAGACTGCAGGAGATTGGCTGCTACAGGGGTATTCGCCATCGTAAGGGTCTGCCGGTTCGCGGTCAGAAGACTAAGACCAACGCAAGAACCAGAAAAGGCAAGAAGAAGACCGTTGCGGGTAAGAAGAAGTAACACAGTTCATCAAAGGAAAGAAAGTAGGTTAGTTTAAAATGGCTAAAAAAGTTACCAAAAAAGTGACAAAAAAGCGCGTTAAGAAAAACGTTGAACACGGACAGGCGCATATCCAGGCATCTTTCAACAACACAATTGTGACGCTGACTGATACCCAGGGCAACGCCTTAAGCTGGGCTTCCGCCGGCGGTCTGGGATTTAGAGGTTCAAGAAAATCTACTCCTTATGCTGCACAGACGGCTGCTGAGACAGCTACGAAGGCTGCCATGGTGCATGGATTAAAGACGGTAGATGTTTTTGTAAAGGGACCTGGATCCGGACGTGAGGCCGCGATCCGTGCATTGAATACGGCAGGTCTGGAAGTCACCAGCATTACTGATGTTACACCGGTGCCGCACAATGGATGCCGTCCGCCAAAGCGCAGACGTGTGTAATGGATTGAGCTGAATTTTCTTACAGCTGCGCTGCAATTCAGACTGTAGGGCGGCAGGTGAGATACAATCGCGGTATCCGGATCATGGGACCGCAGTTGGACGAAGACGCTGTTCATTCAGACAGCGCTGTAAACAATAATCTGAAAGGAAAAATAAAAAATGGCAGTAGACAGAACTCCGGTTTTGAAGAAATGCCGCGCACTGGGAATTGAGCCGAGTGTGCTTGGCTACGACAAGAAATCCAAGAGAAATTTTGCAAGAGCGGGCAAGAAGGTAAGCGAATATGGCACCCAGATGAGAGAGAAGCAGAAGGCGAAATTCATCTATGGCGTATTGGAGAAGCCTTTCCGCAATTATTATGAGAAGGCCGACAGGATGAAGGGCATGACCGGTGAAAACCTGATGATCATGCTGGAGAGCCGGCTGGATAATGTGGTGTTCAGAATGAATTTTGCACGCACCCGTCGTGAGGCGAGACAGATCGTTGACCACAAGCATGTGCTGGTGAACGGCAAGTGTGTGAACATTCCGTCATATCGTGTGAAGGCCGGTGATGTGATTGAGATCAGAGAGAAATCCAAATCTCTGACCAGATATAAAGAGATCGTCGAGGTGACCGGCGGCAGACTTACCCCGGAGTGGCTGGATGTAGATATTGATTCCTTAAAGGGCACAGTGAAAGCGCTTCCAACCAGAGAACAGATTGATGTACCGGTAAACGAGATGTTGATCGTCGAGTTGTATTCCAAGTAATCGTTAGTTTGACGTCACTATTCATAGTAACGTTTGTGCATCATAAGTTCAAAAAGGAGGACATACAGTGTTTAATTTTGAGAGACCAAATATTGAGGTTGCGGAAATCTCTGAAGACAAAAAGTACGGGAGATTCGTAGTAGAACCACTGGAAAGAGGGTATGGTATTACTCTGGGCAACTCCTTAAGAAGAATTATGCTTTCATCTTTACCTGGTGCAGCAGTGACACATATTAAGATCGAGGGCGTTCAGCATGAATTCAGTTCCATCCCCGGCGTTAAGGAGGATGTGACTGAGATCATCATGAACATCAAGAGTCTCGCAATCAAGAATTACAGTGAGACCTCTGAGGCGAAGACAGCGATCATTGACTATACAGGGGAGGGCGTTGTGAAGGCGTCTGACATTCAGGTGGATCAGGACATTGAGATCATGAATCCGGATCAGACGATCGCAACCCTGAGCGGCAAGGATACCAAGCTGTTCATGGAACTGACCATCAACAAAGGAAGAGGCTATATCAGCGCGGAGAAAAATAAGAGCGAGGATCTTCCAATCGGCGTTCTGGCCATCGATTCCATTTACACACCTGTAGAACGTGTGAATGTAACTGTGGAGAATACTCGTGTCGGTCAGCAGACCGACTTTGATAAACTGACGTTAGATGTCAATACTAACGGCACATTGGCCCCTGATGAGGCTGTCAGTCTTACTGCAAAGGTGCTGAGTGATCATTTGAGTTTATTTATTGACCTGTCCGAAAACGCCAAAACCGCAGAGGTGATGGTCGAGAAGGAGGACAGCGAGAGTGAGAAGCTGCTTGAGATGAGCATCGACGAGCTGGAGCTGTCAGTGCGCTCCTACAATTGCCTGAAGCGGGCGGGCATCAACACCGTCCAGGAATTGATCAACAAGACACCGGAGGATATGATGAAGGTGCGTAACCTGGGACGCAAGTCACTGGAGGAGGTACAGGCGAAGATCAAGGAGCTTGGTCTTCAGTTCAGTGATTCTGAAGAGTAAAGGTTTTCTTTCACGGTCGTATGTGAAGGAAAATAAGTTAATGTTACGCCCGCCGGATAAGTCCGAGGAGCGCCGCGGGTGGTTTCATAATGGAATAAAAACTACACCCTTCCAGTAAGACCATAGGCATGGAAGGATGCACCATGAATGAAGGAGGCAATACCATGGCCGGATACAGAAAATTAGGAAGAACATCCTCACAGAGAAAAGCTCTGCTGAGAAATCAGGTGACCGCAGTGATCGCCAACGGCAAGATCGTTACCACTGAAGCAAAGGCAAAGGAAGTGGCGAAAATTGTTGACGGACTGATTGCGCTGGCGGTTAAGGAGAAGGACAATTACGAGACTGTCACTGTTGCGGCAAAGGTTCCGGAGAGGGACAAGGACGGCAAGAGAGTGAAGGAAGTCGTGGACGGCAAAAAGGTGACAAAGTACACCACCGTTGATAAGGAGATCAAAAAGGATCTTCCTTCCAGAATGAACGCCCGCCGCAAGATGCTGAAGGTGTTAAATCCGGTGACCATTGTTCCGGAATCCAATAAGGGCAAAAAAAAGAACACCAAGAAGCTGGATCTTCCCGCAAAGCTGTTTGACGTGTATGGCCCGAAATACGCCAATCGTCAGGGCGGCTATACCAGAATCGTCAAGATCGGAACCCGCAAAGGTGACGGCGCTATGGAAGTTCTGTTAGAGCTCGTATAAGCCAAATAATAAGTATGAGAGGAGCCGGGACGCCTGGTTTCTCTTTCTTTTTTGATGTAAAGGGTAACGCAGCATGAAATTAACGCGGCACATGAAAAACATTATCAAAACAGAACAGCTGAAGTACGACTATGTGATGCGGGATGAGGAAGGCAATGAGGCAGGGTATTATACTGCCCTTGACAATGTGAATCTTGAGGTGAAACAGGGGGACTTCATAGCGATTCTCGGACACAATGGCTCCGGAAAGTCGACACTCGCCAAGCACATTAACGGTATTCTTTTCCCCACCGGAGGGACTGTCTGGGTAGATGGCCTCGACACTTCGAAAGAGGAAAATATATGGGAAGTAAGACAGCGGGCAGGTATGGTGTTTCAGAATCCGGATAATCAGATCATCAGCCAGGTAGTGGAGGAGGATGTGGGATTTGGACCGGAGAATCTGGGCGTTCCCACAGAACAGATCTGGGAGAGAGTGGAGGAAAGTCTGCGGGTTGTAGGTATGTATGAGTACCGAAAATATTCGCCCAATAAGCTTTCCGGAGGTCAGAAGCAGCGGGTTTCCATTGCAGGTGTCCTGGCCATGCATCCCAAATGTATTGTACTGGATGAACCAACGGCCATGCTGGATCCCAGCGGGCGAAAGGAAGTCATCCGGGCGGTGAGAGCCTTGAATCAGGTGGAAGGAATCACGGTTCTGCTCATAACTCACTATATGGAAGAGACAGTGGACGCCGACAGAATTTATGTAATGGATCAGGGACACATTGCCATTCAGGGGACGCCGAAGGAAGTCTTTTCTCAGGTGGAGGAGCTGAAGGCGCTGCACATGACTCTGCCGCAGGCAACGCTGCTGGCTGACGAACTGAAAAAGAGGGGTGTTGTATTGCCGGATGGCATTCTGACAATCAAAGAGTTATTGACGGAGTTGGAGAAGCTGATCAATGTTCATGATACGACGGCATAAAGTCGTCTGCTGTCATTGGAAAAAGGGATCAATGCCCATGAAAATGTGGGTTGTACGAGCTTTGGATGTCTGTACAGCGGAGAGAAATGGATGATGTTAAAACTGGAGCATGTAAATTACGAGTATGGACAGGGAACGGAGATGGTGGTTCATGCTCTGCAGGATATTAATCTGGAGATAAAAGACGGTGAGTTTATTGGACTGATCGGACACACCGGTTCCGGTAAGTCTACCCTGGTGCAGCATCTGAACGGGTTAATCAGGGCAACATCGGGAAATATTTATCTCGATGGAGAAAGCATCTACGCGGATGGATTTCCCATGAAAGAACTTCGCCGCAAAGTGGGGCTGGTATTTCAGTACCCGGAGCATCAGCTCTTTGAGGTGGATGTACTCAGCGATGTCTGTTTTGGGCCAAAGAATATGGGAATGACAGAGGAACAGGCAAAAGAGGAGGCAAAGGCGGCTCTGTCTCTGGTAGGTCTGGGGGAGGAGTATTACACACGATCTCCCTTTGAGCTTTCCGGCGGACAGAAGAGGAGAACAGCCATTGCCGGAGTCCTTGCCATGAAGCCGAAGGTGCTTATTCTGGATGAGCCGACCGCAGGGCTGGATCCTCAGGGGCGGGAGGAAATATTGAATCTGGTGGCCTCATTGCGGGAAAAGACAGGGATGACAGTGGTGCTGATCTCTCACAGCATGGAGGATGTGGCTCAATATGTCAGCCGGATTGTGGTGATGAATCACGGGCGGATTGCCTATGACGGAAAGCCGCAGGAGGTATTCCGCCATTATGAGGAGCTGGAGCAGATCGGGCTGGCCGCACCTCAGGTGACTTATGCCATGTACGGGCTCAAAAAGCTGGGACTGGATGTGGATACGGATATTATCACCCTGGAGGAAGCAGCGGACAATATTGTGGCGGCGCTGAGACATTAAAGCAGGCTGCGGGAAAGGATGGGCTATGATTCGGGATATCACGCTTGGGCAATATTATCAGACAGATTCCGTGATACACAGACTGGACCCCAGAGTCAAGCTGGCAGGTACAATACTGTTTCTGATAGATTTATTTTTGATTAATAACGTATGGGGATATCTGATCGCGACAGCGGCGCTGGCAACAGTGATTCATCTGTCGAAGGTACCTTTTAAGTACATTATACGCGGGTTGAAGTCGATTATCATTCTGTTGATGATTACAGTGATCTTTAACCTTTTTCTGACGGACGGCAGTGTTATTTTTCAGATCGGCTTTCTGAAGATAACCTGGGAAGGCTTACGGACAGCGGTTTTTATGGGATGGCGTCTGGTGATGCTGATCATAGGGACATCTCTGATGACATTCACTACTACTCCCAATCAGCTGACGGATGGTATGGAGAAGGGACTCAGACCTTTAAAATATCTGAAGGTTCCGGTGCACGAGGTGGCTATGATGATGTCCATTGCACTGCGCTTCATCCCGATTTTGCTGGAAGAGACAGACAAGATTATGAAGGCGCAGCAGGCAAGGGGCGCGGATTTTGAGAGCGGCAGTCTCCTTGACAGGGCGAAGGCTCTGGTGCCGCTGCTGGTACCGTTATTTATCTCCGCATTTCGACGGGCCAATGATCTTGCTCTGGCAATGGAAGCGCGCTGTTACAGAGGCGGCGAGGGACGCACCAAAATGAAACCGCTTGTTTACAACCGGACGGACAGGACGGCGTATCTGCTGATTTTTGCTTTTATGGCAGTGGATATTTTTGTAGGGCGTTTTTTCTGACCGATGTGAAATTGAGGATAATTATGAACGGTGAAGGGAAAAGAGTACTGCTGCGGGTGGCTTACGATGGTACCGCCTATCATGGCTGGCAGAGACAGCAAAACGGGATGACAGTACAGCAGGTGCTGGAGGAAACTCTGACAGAGCTTCTGCAGGAAAAGACCATTGTGACAGGGGCAAGCAGAACGGATGCGGGAGTCCACGCCCTGTGCAACGCAGCGGTGTTTGACACCCACGCAAGGATTCCGGGGGAGAAAATCTGTTACGCGGTCAATCAGAGATTGCCGCAGGATATCCGTGCCGTGGCATCCCGGGAGGTATCATTGGACTTTGATCTGAAAAAAAGCCGCACACACAAGACCTATGAATATCGGATTGTCAACGCGCCATTCCCCAATCCGGTGAAGCGGTTGTACAGTCATTTTACTTATGTCCCCTGCAATGTGGAGCGAATGAGGACCGCGTCCGGGTATCTTGTCGGGGAGCATGATTTCAGGGCTTTCTGTACTGTGGGAGCGCAGGTGGAGACAACGATTCGCAGAGTAACGGACATATCTGCGACCAGAGAGGGCGAGGATATCACCATTGCGGTTTCCGGCAATGGCTTTTTGTACAATATGGTAAGGATTATCGCGGGAACACTTCTGGAGGTTGGATATGGCCGCATGGAACCGGAGCGTGTGGAAGAAATTCTTGTGTCAAAGGAGAGGAAAAACGCCGGCCCTACCGCGCCGGCCTGCGGGTTATGCCTGACAAGGCTTCAGATTGAGGGAATACAGGATTTATATGGATAGAGAGTATGAGCAGACAGCTTAGACCGTCTGTTTTTGTCTTTACGGGAAATCCCGATTTTTATCTGTGAAAATGTGCGGGCGCATAAAGCTGCGGCATAGGTTGTCAGCCGTATTTACGAAAGGCTGTACCGGGAAGAAAGATCAATGTACAGACAATCGGGAGGTGTGACCGGAAACCCGTTTAATTTGGCCGATTTGTCATGTTCATTTTTATATGTTTCTACTAAAATATAATACAGAGAGAACCCGATGTTTGAACCAAAATGATGAAAGGATGGAAAAATATAAAGTGGAAATCAATGGGATGAAAGGAAAACTGATCGTTTCCTGCCAGGCGCTGCCAGATGAACCGCTGCACTCTTCCTATATCATGGGGAGAATGGCGGTGGCGGCGAAAGAAGGCGGCGCCCGCGGAATCCGCGCCAATACCAGGGAGGACATAGAGCAGATTAAGAAGGAAACCGGGCTGCCGGTGATCGGCATTGTGAAAAGGGATTATCCGGATTCTCGTGTATATATCACTCCAACAATGAAGGAGATTGAAGAACTGCTGGAGGCGAAACCTGAGATTATTGCCCTGGACGCCACGGGGGCGGTCAGACCGGGGGGCGTTTCGCTGGAACAGTTTGTCAGTGATATCAGGAAGCACTGTCCGGGGCAGCTTCTGATGGCAGACTGTTCGCGGGTGGAGGAGGCGATGTCAGCAGACCGGCTGGGTTTTGATTTTGTCGGCACCACCCTGGTGGGCTATACTCCTCAGAGCAGCGGGATGCGAATAGAGGCGGATGATTTTGCAATTATCAGGGAAATCCTTGCGAAGGTGAAGCATCCTGTCATTGCGGAGGGAAATATCAACACACCTGAGAAAGCAAAAAGAGTCATAGAGCTGGGCTGCTACAGCGTGGTGGTTGGTTCCGCGATTACGCGGCCTCAGCTGATTACCAGGTCGTTTGCCCAGGCGCTGGAGGAATAAAGAATAAAGAGCTGATTGGAGGAGCGTTACAGGAAAGGCGGAAAAGCTGAGTGAGAACTGCGGTGCTGGATATTGGAGGAACCGCCGTCAAGGGCGGAATATGGGACGGTGAACGGCTGTCCGAAGCAGGAGAGTGGGAAACGAGGGCGGACAGGGGGGCAGATGACCTGATGCGGAGGGCAGTCTGTATCCTGGAGGACTTTGGTTCCTTTGACGCGATAGGAATCAGTACCGCAGGGCAGGTGGATCCGAACAGGGGCAATATTTATTATGCCAATGACAATATACCGGGGTATACGAGGATGCCTGTGCGCGACATCATGGAGGAAAGATTTGGCGTTCCTGCGGCGGTGGAGAATGACGTCAACTGTGCCGCCCTGGGGGAACTGCATTTTGGTGCAGCCAGGGGCGAACACAGCTTTCTGTGCCTGACCTATGGTACCGGCGTGGGAGGGGCGATCATAACAGATGGCCGGTTATGGACCGGAGATCATTACAGTGCAGGCAGCTTTGGCGGCATCATGACTCACCCGGAGAAGTCCAGGACGGGGGAGGAGCCTGGCGGCTGCTATGAAAAGTATGCTTCGACAACAGCACTGGTCAGGCGCGTTCATAAAGTGGATGAGAGCCTGACAGACGGAAGAAAGGTCTTTTCAGCGGCGGCGCGGCCTGAAATAAGAAAAGAGATTGATGAATGGATTGATGAGATTGTCTATGGACTGGTAACTTTGATTTACTGCTTTGATCCGCCTTTGATTTTACTGGGAGGAGGAGTTATGTCTCAGGACGATGTGATCAATGAGATACGAAGGAAGACAGGGGAGCGGCTCCCGAAGGCGCTTTCGGGCTGCAGAATGGAGAAAACCGCGCTGGGAAACCAGGCAGGGATGATGGGAGCGGCTTACCTTGCGACAGAAAGGAAGAAAAATGAGAATCATCAGAGTGAAAGATTATGAGAAAATGAGCCAAATGGCAGCGGATGTGATCACTGTCCAGATCCTGCTAAAGCCGGACAGTGTGCTGGGACTGGCCACCGGTTCCTCACCGGAAGGGATTTATGGCAGACTGGTGACAAAATATAAGCAGGGAGAGCTGGATTTTTCGCAGGTGACTACGGTGAATCTGGATGAATACCGGGGCCTTTCAGGAAAAAATCCGCAAAGCTATCGATATTATATGTCCGAGCATCTGTTTAACCATGTGAATATCCGCCCGGAGGCGATTCATCTGCCTGACGGAATGGAGGAAGACGTGGAAAAGGCAGTTCAGGAATATGAGGAAGCGATTGCGTCTGTGGGAAGAACAGATCTGCAGCTGCTGGGTCTTGGAGCTAACGGTCATATCGGATTTAATGAACCCAATCAGGTTTTTGAAAAAGGGGTTCATTGTGTTAATCTGGAGGAGAGCACCATTGAGGCCAACTCACGATTTTTTGAAAGTCCGGATGAGGTGCCCAGACAGGCAATTACCATGGGAATTCAGAATATTATGCAGGCGAAGCGTATTCTGCTGGTGGTATCGGGGAAGGGAAAAGCGAAGGCTGTGAGGGACACGGTGCTTGGACCGATCACCCCTCAGGTGCCGGGCAGCATTCTGCAGCTCCATCAGGATGTGGTCCTGATAGGGGATGAGGAGGCGCTCAGTCTGTTATAAGCGGATGTGAAAAATGTGCAGAATAAGGACATAACGTGTGAAAAAGGAAGGAGATCGAATGAAAATTGCAATGTTGCTGGATCAGGTGATCTGCCCTCAGGTCATCAGTGAGCGGACTGCAGGACAGCTCGCTGAACTGGGAGATCTTTCCTGGAATGAAACCAGAGAGAATGAACTGGAAAATGCCAAATGGGTTTTAAAGGGCGCTGATATTGCGGTGACAAGCTGGGGAAGCCCCCGGATGACGGCGGAGCTTCTGGATGTGGCTCCCAATCTGAAATTGATTGTGCATGCGGCGGGAAGTGTCAAGAGCATTGTGACCGATGAAATGTATGACAGAGGAATACGCATTGTATCCTCAGCCAGGGTTTTGAGCGAGGGCGTATCGGAGACGGCTCTGGGAATGACTATCGCCTGTGCGAAAAATCTGTTTGCGCTGAACCAGGAGACTCATGCCGGAGGCTGGTCTCACACAGGCATCACGGAAATGTATGAGCTGACCATCGGAATTGTTGGCTTTGGTATGGCGGGCAGGCATTACGCGGAGCTTCTGCAGCCGTTTCTGGTGGATGTGATTGCCTACGATCCCGGTGTCACGGCGCAGGAGATGGCAGCATTGGGCGTGCGCAAGGTGGAGCTTGCGGAGGTGTTTTCAGAGAGTGATATTGTCAGTCTCCATGCCCCGGAGCTTGAGAGCACCTGGCATATTGTCAACGAGAAAAGTCTGTCCACCATGAAGGATGGAGCGATTCTGATCAATACGGCAAGAGGAAGCCTGGTGGATGAGGATGCCCTTGCGAATGCGTTGCGGACAGGGAAGCTGAAGTGCGCCTGTCTGGATGTGACATCGCCGGAGCCGCCGGCTCTGGACAGCCCCCTTCGTTCTCTGGATAATTGTATTCTGACACCCCATCTGGCCGGGCAGGCTAATAATGGGTTACGAAAACTTGGGTATCATTGCCTTTGGGAGATCCGGCATTTCCTTGACGGAGAACCGCTCAACGGCGAAGTGACCAGAGACATGCTCGGGACGATTGCCTGAGGCGTCGTTTTCAGGGAGAAAGCAGATGGAAATCATAGAAAAAACCAGTCTTCATCTGGAAGTAGAACCCTTAAAGCAGGCTTTTGGTTTTAAGGGAGGGGCGTTGACGGAATTGTGGCAGGTTACCTGCCGGATCGTGTCTGATGCAGGCCGCCGGGGTACAGGACTTGGAGTTCAGAGTGTTTTGTGGAGCGACAGCGGAGTGTTTGGCCGATATGGGCAGCAGGAGGGAAACCGCCTGATGCTGGCCGTCACCGAATATGCGCTGGAATGTCTGAGAGGGAGAACGATGACCAGTCCTCCGGAGATGATAACACAGCTGATTCCGGAGGTAATGGAGTACGCAAAAAAACTGACAGGCGAGGAAAAACTCAGGACAACCTTTGTGCTGAATGCGCTGACGCCGGTGGATTGGGCGCTGTGGCAGCTGTATGCCGATCAGAAGGACTGTCATTGCCTTCCGAAGCTGGCGGCAGAGTTTACTACCCGTCTGGATCAGAGGCAGCCCTGCCTGGGAAACATTCCGCTGATTTCCTATGATACTGCAGAAAACCAGATTACAGAGCTTGCGGATAAGGGAAGATTCCTTTTTAAAATCAAGATTGGCTCCAATCCCGGGGGAAGAAACTGCCCGGAGGAGATGCTTGCCTGGGATCTGCAGAGGCTTGCGCAGATTCACCGTCTCCTGGGGGAGCGCAGCACGCCATGGACCGAGTGCGGTCATCCTGTCTATTATCTGGACGCCAACGGACGCTATGATACCATGGAACGGCTGGAACGGTTTTTGGACGGGGCAGATCAATGCGGCGCCCTTTCCAGAATTGTGCTGCTGGAGGAGCCTTTTGCGGAAGATCAGCTGCAAAGTGTGAGAGGGCTTCCAATCACAGTGGCTGCTGATGAGAGCGCTCACAGCGCCAGGGACGCCTGTGAGCTGATGGAAGAATATGGTTATGGCGCGATTGCCTTAAAGCCTGTGGCAAAAACCCTGTCTGTGTCCCTTGATATTCTGGAGGAAGCCGGAAAGAGGGGGGGTTCCCTGTTTTTGCGCGGATCTGACGGTGAATCCTTCCATGGTGGAGTACAATAAGATTTTTGCGGCTCATCTGGAAAGGCTGCCGGGATTGAAAGCCGGCGTGGTGGAGAGCAACGGAAGCCAGAATTATCAAAACTGGGAGAAAATGTGTCAGGAAAGCCCTGCGTGGGGAAAAAGCTGGGCGGAAGCTGAGGATGGAATGTTTTATCTGGATGAAGAATATTACGCCAGCGACGGCGGAATCTGGCAGATTGGGGGTGAGAAATGACGAAAGATGGGAGGATAGGCTACGCGATTATTGGATGCGGCATGATTTCAGGCTTTCATGGGTCTGCAATTGACAGGATTCCGGAGGCTGAGCTTGTGGGAGTCTGCGGCTTTGATCCGCAGGAGTCCCTTCGCGGGGCGGAGCGCTTTGGTGCGAAACCTTACCTGAGCAGAGATGAGATATGGAAGGATGATCAGGTGGACGCGGTATGTGTATGTACGCCCAGCGGACTCCACGGGGAAATTGCTCTGGAGGCGGTCACACATGGAAGGCATGTGCTGATCGAAAAACCGATGGCCATGACTCTGGAGGAATGCGACCTTATCATTCAGGCAGCAGCGGAGCAAAAGGTATTGGCGGGTGTAGTCAGCCAGCTCAGATATTCTCCGTCGATTCGCTATGTGAAACAGGTGATGGACGAGGGAGGACTGGGAAGGCTGATTGGTGCGGATCTTTATATGAAATATTATCGAAGTCAGGAGTATTATGATTCCAGCCCCTGGCGGGGGACGAGGAGCCTGGACGGGGGCGCACTGATGAATCAGGGAATTCACGGCGTTGACCTGCTGCGCTATATAAATTATTATCATAAAAAGTCAGAAGCGTCTTTGTACATTATCCGCTGTTTTTGCCAAATTGTTCAACTGACAGCTGAAAAATCAAAGAAAATATGGTCAAAATGTAAAGCAGAGGATCATAAAAATGACATTAAAATAAGAAAATAGAATGGGCAGAATTGAACATGAGATAGAGTTTTGTACAAATTGCATAATTTTACACACTAATGATGCTTGCCTGAAAAACCGAAAAAGTTATACTTAACGAAATATCAAAAGGTTCTTAGACAAACTTTCAGTAGCTGTAATTAGTCATTTTAAGAAAGGACAGGGTAAAAACACAAATGAGTAATATCAGGAAAACAGTGAAATACCGCAGGATATTTTTATCGCTTCTCTTGTGTGCGGCGCTTTTGACTACTCAGTTGTCTGCGGTTGCTTTTGCGGCCGATATCGGCGATCCGGATGAGGCCGCTTCGTCGGCAGGGACTGAGATGGCTTCTGGCCAGGAAGAAGACGAATCCGAAAATGAAGGGGAGTATATGCCTGAAGGAACAGGTTCTGGAGAAAGTGAACCTGAAAATGAAAATTTACCGGATGAGGCAGATTCTCAGGAGGGTGAAACCGGGGAAGGCGGTTTGCCGGAAGGAACGGACACTGGTTCAGAGAATGCCGGGACAGAGGATGAGAATCTGGAGCAGGATCTGATTGTTTCGGATTCGGCCAAAACAGTCATGGAAACAGTGACCGTTAGCGGAAATGAAGAGACTGAACAGGTAAATCTGGCTCTTGGACTGTTGTCAGATTCTGCAAATTATACCTATGAGATTACGGGTGGAGGGACAGGATACGATTCTACAGGAACCTACAAGGATGATGGCACTCGATACACGGTGGCAGAACTTGAAAATGAATCTCTGTACCGCCTGACAGACGGGGGGATCATCAATGTGACTTCGGTGTATTTTTATGATGGGTGGGAGCCTGAACTGTGGAACAATACAGAAAGTCTGCGCTCTAAGTATATTGAAATATATCGGAATGATTTTCGAATTTTGACGATTGACCTTGGGGAGACATCAAATATCAATCAGGTAAGGATGCATTTTGGCGCGGTTGAGGATTATGGCATTTATATGCCGACAGAGGTTGCGTTTTATGCTTCTGAGGATGGAGAAACTTATTATCTGATACAGAACGTGAATGTGAATGATACTTCTGAGGACCCGAACGATGCCAATGTTACCTGCGCCAGCGGTACGCAGGCGCCATATCATCTCTGGTTTGAGACGGATGATGTGAATTATAACGCAAGATATATTAAAATCGTTTTCCCGGTAAACGTCTATATTTTCAGTGATGAAATGCAGGTTCTCGGATATACATCGGCAGCTGACGATGCGGATGATCTGACATCCAATGACGTTTATGATGCGGATAGCCGAGAAGTGGGCTCTTATGCTTCAACAGAGCAGACCGGCGGGGTGAAGAATGAGTAAATGGCATACTCAGGGTGGTACATCAACAGCGATGGCGCTGAGGTTTATAATACCTACAAGACTACTGATGAGTATCTGTCGGCGATCACTTATGTGGATGAAGACGGAGTGCCTCAGGATTGGCTGTTTGATGATGTGGTTGTCATGGGACATTATTATACCTCAGGAGGAAAGTTCGTTTCTTATAAAGCGGGATATAAATCAGGCGAGTACTATGCTACACAGGAAGACTGGTACGAGTGGCTCTGCTATGCTTTTGGAATGGATACGGAGGGAAATTCCCTTTCATATGACGGCAATGATACGATCAATCTGAATGCCCTTGAAGAGGCGGCTGCAATTGCAAAGGAAGCTTTAAATGATCCGGATTACAAGGTAGGGGTTAAGCTTGTGGTATATCCGGCGGTGGAGTTCCAGGAGAATTGGGGAACTCTTAACGGTGAGACCATTGATTTTACAATTGATGGTGCCGGCTCAAAAGAAAAGGCACTTGAGAACAGAACAGCAGCATATCAGTGGTATATTGATACAGCACTGCAGATGTGGGAGGACGCCGGATTTGAGAATCTGGAACTGACGGGCTTCTATTATTATGAAGAAACAATTCATGAATCTACCGATAGAATTGCTGAGGCTGCTACGCAGGCGCTGACATCAATCGTGCACAGTGCATCGACTCCCTCTACGAATACAACTGCGGCGTTTGATGACAGACAGGGAGGAAGGCTTTATATTTTCCAGCTTCCGTATTATCAGTCAGAGGGCTATTATAAATGGGCGGATTATGGATTTGATTATGCTCTGATGCAGCCAAACTACGCATTTTACGATACATATACGGTAACTCAGCTGTATGAATGCGGAGAATTGTGCCAGTATTATGGCCTTGGAATGCAGATGGAATTTGGTGGAGCCGGGAATCGCGGCTATACCATGAAGTTTGAGGATTATCTGGAGCTTGGACAGGAGATCGGTTATCAGGATTCTGTGCTGTCATGGTATATGAGCACCTATGGATGCTATCAGATCAGCCAGAATGAATATGACCTGCGTTATCTTTATGATGCAATCTATCAGTTTGTCAAGGGAGAAGCTATCAGCTTTGATGAAGAAGAAACGGAAATGGATCCAACTGTTTCCACATATAATCTTGCGCTTGGCGTGGAGGCGGAGTTCTCTTATGGGGAAATTCTCGGAATTGTGCAGTATTGGACAGTATCTGAAATTGAAGGAGCCGTAGGTCTGTTGACAGATGGCATCAATGACTCTGCTAATTTCTGGGTCAATGATATTACCAATTATTATATAGGCATCAACCCGTCTCTGATTTCAGGACCATATACATTTACATTTGATCTTGGAGATACTTATCGGCTGTCGAGTCTGCACAGTTATTTTGGAGACAGGCAGGGCTGGGGATACTACGCCCCCGCCAACGTTACCTATGAGGTTTCTGTGGATGGCGAAACCTGGGTGACGGCTGGAACCGTGAGCGCAGATGAGGCAGAAGTGAACTCCGTTTATGATGAACGTAATCCTGACAGTATTCCGGACATTTATGACTTTGGACTGGATGTGGATTATGATGGATATCGCTATGTACGCATCACTTTTGAAGCCAATGGAACAGGAACAATATTTTTTGGTGAAATGGAAGTATACGGGACTGTATGCATGGACACTGAGGAAACATACGATTTGGCAGGAAATCTGATTCCATCCTTTGAGTATGTTGAAAATCTGCAGGATATGCTATACTGGTCTGTATCAGAAATCAATGCGGCACTGGAGATTCTTTCTGATGATATTACCAATTCACCGAATTACTGGGTGAACGCAACGAGCAATTACTATATAGGAATCAACAAAACCTACATCAGCGGACCTTATGGATTTATCTATGACCTTGGATATCATTATAGGGTCACAAAGCTGGAAAGCTATTTTTATGATCGTCCTGCCTGGGGAGTTGCGGCACCGGAAAGTGTGGATTATTACGGATCAACTGATGGGGAAACATGGGTGCTCCTTGGATCTGTGAGCAAGAGTGACGCAATTGTGGAAACCGTGGAGGATACGAGAAACCCGGACGACACCCCGCCGGATATTTATAATTTCGCTCTGGAAGGAGACTTTAGCGGATATTCATATGTAAAAGCAGTCTTCTCAGCCGCAGATTCTGTAAATGTAGTGGCATGTGGAGAGTTTGATGTTTATGGAACCTCGGACAGAGTTTCTTCAACCTCTGGTGACAGTACGGATACAACACAGCTGGAGAAGCTGATTGATGCAGCTGGAGAAATTGACGGAGCATCTTATACAACGGACAGTTATCAGGCTTTAGTGGAAGCGTTGGCAGCGGCGCAGGCCGTGTTGGCAGACGAGAATGCCAGCCAGGATGAAATTGATGCGGCGGCTGCAGCGCTTGAAGCGGCATTGGGTGCACTGACCTTAGTTGATACTGGCACAGAAAATGATGATGGATCAGATGATGATTCAGACGATGGCTCTGATAACGAAGACGAGAATACCGGCAGTGACGGTACAGCCGCCACAGATACGGATGCTTCAGATCCAGGCACTACCGGATCTGAGACTACAGTTGCAGACAGCTCTGCAGATGGCGTAAAGAGCCCGGCTACCGGCGACGAATCTTCTATATGGCTCTTTGTGTTTGGACTGATTGCAGCGGCTGCAGCAGGAGGGTTAATTCTCATTGAGGCAATGAGGAAAAGCGGGAGAAATTCAGGCTGATCTTCTCAAAAAGTAATAGAAAAGAAGGCATGGCAGGAGGGCGAACAAGTCCTCCTGCATGTTGAGGTATAAAAAAGCTTTCCAGATGAGAATTACTTGAATACAAAGAAAAATCTGAAATAAAAAAGTTCAAAAATCTGTGTCAAGCATTTTTGAAAATGTCCCGAAAAATCTTTAACATTAGCCCCGAC
>JAJPYH010000096.1 GCA_021205045.1 Lachnospiraceae bacterium
GAGATCGAGGAACTTAAAACCCGCCGGAACCACTTGATGCATGAGGTGGGGTGTCAGAACGAGGCGGAGATGAAGGAGGCGGAAGGTACGCTCTGCTGGATGCCCGTGCTTCCCTCCGAGGCAGCTTCCGCGATCAGATCCGGGCAAAGCTCCTCGAGATATTCGGGCAAAGGTTTCAGTATGACCGGCTATCCTCTGCGGAGGAACAGATCGACAGCCGGCTGAAAGAGGATTCTGATCTGATTCAGGAACGTGCTGCAAAGCTGCGTCATGAGCAGGAAATGGAGCGGCAGAGGAGTCAGCCGAATAGAGCTAAAAAGAAGTCAAGAAGTCATGAGCTTTGACAAATATGTGGGAATCAATACCCTTGTCAAAATAAAAACAGTACCCTCTCCATTTCTCTCAATGTTTGAAATGGAGAGGGCGCTGCTTTTGAACATTTATGACTTTTGGCTATGACGTGCTTCTTCCTCCGCTTTTAGCCGGGTTTTTGCTTCTTCTACGGTTTCTCCGTCATGGGTAAGGAAGGAATCCACAAACTTATCGGATATTTTTGTGAACCCGCTTACAACACCGTCCTCAATTTTCTGATACTCACCAACGACACCATTCTCGATTTTCTTATAATCGGCCACCACGGTGTCAGCGATTTTTTCATTTGCTGCTACCAGCTTTGACTTTGCCATTTGAATAACCTCCATGTTTTGTTTTTTTACATGGATATCATATCAGGGATATGTTCAGGATTCGTTCTTGTTTTGTTTGTGAATTGTTAAAAAAGCAATCAGGAGGACATTTTCTCCAGTTCCTCACTGAGCTTCAGAATCATCGGCGCAATTCGCTTTCTCTCTTTCTTTGTGATGTGTTGAAAAAGCGGATAAGAGGCACAGACTCCAATGAGCCCAAGCACCCCTAACACGATTCCCAGAATAAAAAATGGATCGTTCCATACCATAATACAGGACATACCCAGTCCCAGTAGCATTGTACTGACAGTCCCAACGGAGATGGAAACAATCATCCCTTTTCTGGAGGCACTGCGGTCCAGATCTTTCAGCTGACGGAGCTTGCTTTCATAGGAATCATTCTCATCTGTTACATATTTCCTGCGGATTTCTTCTACTTCGCGGTGGCTTTTTGCCGAATAAGAATATTCAAAACTATTGTCCATTTAGAAACTCTCCTTAATCATAATATCAAGTGAATATCATTTTGCACGCGGGCCTTCAAAGGCTGCTATTGCGTAGCTGTTTTAGCTTTTTATTCGTCTGTAAAATCATCACGATTGCAATACTGGTAGTAATCATACAGATACCTCCTCCGGTAAGGCCAATCATCATGCTCTTGAAAAAGCTGTCTGTGTCCTGACCAAACCGGGAAAACATCGCCGTTTCCAGGAAAAGCATAGATACCAGCGCCTTTGTAAGAGAAACTGCTCTGATAGCCGACAGGACGGAGTCCTGATACTTCCGGTATTTCACCAGATTTATAATGGAACTGGTGACACTGTAAAAGGTATAGGCTGTCATAGCATAAATGAGCATACCGGGATAATTATAATGCTCATTTTCCCGTATCATCAAAACGACAATGCCGGAAAGCGCAAGGTTCAAACTCAAAAGAAGGATAGCGCATTGCCTTGAGCGACGACACGCGATTTCCTTAGAGCCTGAATGACGCATCTGGCGCACCAGGGGATAGCGAATGATCGTCAAAGCAGAATAATACACGCCTGCGGCAATCAGCCAGATGGAGTTTGTGACTATACCGGAAATTATCTTCAAAAATATATACAGTACATTTAAAATAAATCCTGCATATAGACTGACCTGGGCTCGGAAAACGTGGTCGGTCAGATACTTTTCTCCCATCGGATGAGAGCGAATCTTTTGAGGCAGGAAAGCTCCATTTTCTTTCTGTATTGACGCTGTTAAGGCTCGGCAAATTCCCGTTATGGTAATCACAAGCGCATAGGCTGATATACCGTAGGACACATAAGCAAAAACTCCTGCCTGGATGCCGGATGACAACACATAAATCACAAGCGCGTAGGATGGTATTGCAATCAATAAAGTAAGCCAGCCAGGCAGAAAGAATAATTTTCGTAAGAGCTTTTTACACGTCTCCATTCGTTTCTCTCCGTATTTTAACTGTGAAAGTGGAACCCTTTCCTTTTTCGCTGCTGACACTGATTTCTCCGTTTATAATGTCAATCACGCGTTTGACCAGGGCCAGACCAAGGCCGTTGCCCTGCGTAGCATGGGAAGTGTCGCCCTGATAAAATTTTTCAAAAATATGTTTGCCTACCTCCGGATCGATGCCACAGCCGGTATCCGATACGCAAACTACGGCATCATCCCCCTCGGCTTTCAGGGTCAGCCGGATCGTTCCTCCCAGTTCTGTAAATTTCACAGCGTTGGAAAACAGATTATTCCACACAAGGCTTAAGAGTTCCGGGTCGGCACAAACGACCACCTCCTCAGCAAGATCCGTTTCAATGTTCAGTTCTTTTTTCTCCCATTCCGATTCAAAGTCGAGTAAACAGGCACAGAGCTGTTCATTCAGGTCATATGTTTTTGCTTTAGGGAATATCTGCTGATTTTCCAGCTTGTTCAGCTTCAGGATATTAGTGATCAGGCTGTCAAGCCTGCGGGAGGCTTCTGTGATCGACTTCGCGTAGGCAATGCGTTGTTCTTCGCCTAAGTCCGGCTGCTGCAGGAGCGTTCCGTAGTTCTGGATCACAGATAAAGGCGTTTTTAATTCATGGGACACACTGGAGATAAAATCTGTCCGCAACGTCTCGATCCCGGCCAGTTCCTCCGCCATTTTATTAAAACATTTCCCTACTTCGTCCAGACCGTCTGCCCGGTTGATACTCTGGAAAGAGGGAACTCTGGCAGAGAAATCTCCCTGCGTCATTTGTTCTGCCGCTTCCTGAATCTGCAGAACCGGCTTGTCTATCATGACATGGCGGCGAAGCGCATCCAACACCGTTGCCAGAAGGCTTAACAGTAACACATTCAGGAAAGTAGCCGAAGCAGCCTCTCGCAAGATCTCCGCCGTAAAAGTGAGCGCCAGAGTATTTGCCAGCAAACGCATGAAAAGCATCATGGAACAGGTGACCAGAAACGCCGCCACCAGGAAAAAACATAGATAATGATAGAGTGAGTGGAAGATACTCTTCCGTTTCCTTTTCTTCATTTAAACACCACCTTATAACCCAGGCCACTGTACATCAAATCGCAGGCTTCATTGGCATTTAATGCTCCTATCGCCTGAAAATCGTTCTGATTCAGATATGCACAAACGGTCTGGTTCATCTCCCTGTCATCTTCTACAACCAAAATCTTAAACATAGATAGCACCTCCAATTTATATAATACCACAGCCATGTTAAAGTTTTGTTTGTATTTTCATGGCCCAGAGGATTTTTTTCATTTACCTGCCGGATTTTTATAGGCGCTTTGTCTGAACTCGACACTTTTGCCACTTTGTGTTGTTCTGCTTTACACGAAGTTATGCTACGATACCGAAAAAAGGAAAGGAAGCTTCCATGATGAATACAGAACAAAGCTATGCCGCTTCCATTGCGGCACAATACGCACCTCTCACCTCCAGGAAAGCCATCGCCCTCAGAAAATTAGACAGGAAAGCAAAGCAAGTTTCCAAACGTATCACAAGCGCAGCTGGCTTCGTAGCGTGTCTGCTTCTATTTGCCAGTCTGCTGATACAGGAAATAAACCTGTTTCTTGGTATAGTGCTGGGCATTATTGGATTATGCCTCATATCGGGACTCCCATTTCTGTATCACAAACTATGGGAAAAAGCGCGAGAGCAGTATACCTGGGACATTGTCACGCTTGCAAAACAAGTATGGGAAGAAGCATAACGTAATAAGAAGCTGGGCGGTGTTTTTTGGTACACCGCCCAGTTTCTTATCCAATATCATCATTGATACAGATGGATTTTTTCCGTATTTCATCCGGGGCATAGGCTTCATTCAGGTTAATGCAGGCATATGTCGCATCCGGCCACTCGTGAACCATTCGCCAAAAGCTGAATTTTATTATGCCGGGCGTATTCATTCCTGTTCCCAGCTCCAAAAACAGTGTTTTCACATTCTGGTGGCGACGAAGGAACAGAGAATAACGTTCTGATGCGTTATGCCAGCCCTCATCCTCAACAAATGTATCATCACAACGCAAATTCATCGTCATTGGCTTACCGCAGATTGGGCAATGCGGAACCAGTTCTGAAGGAACTGTCATTTTGGGAGGTTCGCCCTTCGCGCAGCGAATTTCAATGGGCGAACCGATCTGCCGCCGAATGCAGTAAGGGGGCATTTCCCGAGTCACGTTATCCGACAGCTCCATTTCGCCATTTTCCTTTATTGTATGATTAAAGCGACAAAAGGGTAAGCATTTTCAGCTTACTTCACAGAACCTTTA
>JAJPYH010000123.1 GCA_021205045.1 Lachnospiraceae bacterium
CTCAAAATCGAAAATCTAAAAAAACGCTAATTCTTAAATCGTAAAAAAATACCATAAAATGGCTCCTTAGATAAAGTAATCAGATTTTGGAGGTAGTTTATCCATTTCAAAAATACCGATTTTCCCGGAAAAAACCGACCTTTCCAGGAAATGGCTCATCAATGCGGATCAGTCCTCTTTTTAGTGCTAATCCTTTAAATACGGGCTTTCTGGCACACAAAAAAACCCCGGTGAATATCCACCGGGGCTTTTGCAGCAGCGCTACCAGGATTCGAACCTGGAAAATGACGGAGTCAGAGTCCGTTGCCTTACCGTTTGGCGATAGCGCTATATGAGATTGTGTGGCGTGCTTTGCTGTTGCTCAAAGCACTTACTAATTATACACATATTGGGAGAATATGCAAGCACTTTTTTTAAATTTCCTAATTTTTCTAATTTTCTAAAATTGGAAATTTCAGGGAAAATCAGGATTCAATTTAGAGGCTTGCATGGCACTTATTTTACCATTATAATAAAGAAAACCAAAGGCTTTGCAGGGAAAGGAGCGGTTGAAAATGAAAAAAAGAAGGCCGCCGATTGGAATAGATAATTTTGAGAAGCTGATCAAAGATGGATTTTATTATGTAGACAAAACCGGGATGATCAGGGAACTGCTGGAGAGCTGGGGAGAGGTGAATCTCTTTACACGTCCGCGCCGTTTCGGGAAAAGTCTGAATATGAGCATGCTGCAGCATTTCTTCGAGATTGGTGCCGATAAGAGCTTATTTGACGGCCTGACAATCTCAGGAGAGACTGCGTTATGTGATGAATGGCAGGGAAAGTATCCGGTGATCAGTCTGACGCTGAAGGACTGCTGGGGCCTTGATTATCAGGATGCGATGGCTCAGTTCGCGGTTGTTGTGAGCAGGGAAGCGGACAGACATTCCTATCTCATGGACAGTGAAAAGTTGGATGAAGCAGATAAGCAAACGCTTTTGGATATGAAAATGAAAAGAGGCAATCTGGAAAGCGCCATTATGGAATTGTCACATTCCCGCGGTACCCAATGGGGTCAGCCTGTCATTGTTCTGATTGATGAATATGATGTTCCCCTGCAGAAAGCGGAATCGAATCAATATTATATGGAAATGACGTCTTTCATCAGCCGCTTTTTCAGCCAGGGCATGAAGACAAATCCCAATATCAAGATGACTGTGGTTACGGGATGTCTGCGTATTACAAAGGAAAGTATTTTTACCGGTTTTCATAATCCTCGGTTGCATACCATCGTGGACGAAAGCTATGATGAATGGTTTGGCTTTACAGATCAGGAAGTACGGCAAATGCTGGAATACTATGATATCAGCGAGTATTACGATATTACCAGAGAATGGTATGACGGTTATCTTTTTGGAAAAACCAGCGTTTATAGTCCATGGGATGTTTTAAACTGGTGCGATCAGCTGATCAATACATCTGACCGCATCCCCAGAAATTTCTGGTCCAACGCCAGCGGAAACGACATTATCCGCCGCTTTGCTGATAAGGCTGACAAGCCCACGAGGGATCAGATCGCAGGTCTGATTGAGGGCGGAACGGTCAATAAACAGTTGAAACTTGATCTGACCTACAGGGAACTGGATGATACGATTGATAATCTGTGGAGTGTCCTCTTTACCACTGGGTATCTGACCAACCGAGGGAGAAATGAAGACGGAAGCTATATTCTGACGATTCCCAACAGGGAGGTCAGAGAGTTGTTTGCTGCGAAAGTGGATGAGTGGTTCAGGGAAAAGGTCCTGGATGATACGGACGGTCTGAAGGAATTTTTCAATGCGGTACTGTCTGAGGATGAGGCGGCAATGGAAGACTGCCTGATTGATTATATGGAGGGGTCTGTCAGTTATCTGGATGGCGGAAAGGTGGAGGAAAAAGAGGCATTTTATCATGGGCTGCTTCTTGGAATGCTCGCCAGCTTCAAAGAGTGGAATGTGGTATCCAACAGAGAAGCGGGGAAAGGCCGACTGGATATTCTGGCTTACCGAAGGCGTGAAAAATATGCCTTTATCATAGAGGTCAAGTATTCTAAAAAAGAAAACGCCCTGGAGGCTGACGCACAAAAGGCGCTTGACCAGATTGACGATAAAAATTATGATAAGGTTTTCGGCCGCCATTTGCCGGAGAGGATTGTTCATTATGGAATTGCATTCTGTAAAACAGATTGCAGGGTTTTGAAGGAAGTTTCACGGGTTGGGGCGATGTAAAGAATTCTGATAGTGCTGCAAAAGGAACCCCGGCAGAGTTATCTGCCGGGGTATTTCTGTGAAAAAAATGTCATTCCATTTGGGGTCTTGCATGGCACTCATTTTACCGGTATAATAAAGAAAATTGTAAACGAAAATGAAGCTTTTTTAATCGCAAGAATAGTGCATGAAACGAGTTTCATGCGAATTTAAAAGAATTCCTCAACAGGCGTATTCAGAACCTGGGAAAATCCGTAGAGCTCAATATCGGTGACCATGCGGCTGCCGTCCTCAATCCTGGAAATGGAGCCGCGGCAGACATAGATGGCCAGAGTTTCCAGCCTGGCGGACAGCTCCTGCTGACTCAGACCCTGTTCTTTGCGCAGCTGTCTTATTCTGGAGCCGGTGATGTTTTTATTTTCTCCATCGATAATTCTCGCCATAAGATCTCCTTTTTGTCTTGAAAACAGACAATTTCAATGTTATACTAATTGACAGAAAATCTTGTCCTGAAACAGGACAAATTGTGACATTTCAGGACGAAATCTGTCCTTACAAAAAAACAATATTTTTTTATACAAATGACAAAATATGTCCACGCCGTGCTGTATAGTGGAAAAAAACGAAAGAGGTACAGACAGTGAAACCAGAATCGGACGCTAAAACGGAGAGAATTCTGTCCATCTATTCCCGCCTGAAGGAAGGGCGGGTGATTTCCAGAGCGCAGGTCAGCACGGAGTATGGAGTCAATCCCAGGACAATACAGAGAGACATATCAGATATTCAGAATTTCCTTCAAAATCAGAATAACGAGACCGGGGAGGTTCAGGAGATCATCTACGACCGGGAGGCCGGAGGCTATCGCCTGCAGACCAAAATTGATAATCAGCTGAAGCCTCAGGAGCTGCTGGCGGTGTGCAAGGTCCTGCTGGAGAGCCGCTCCCTTGTCAGGGAGGAGCTTTTTCCGATCATTCACAAGCTTTCCAATGTCTGCTGCGACGACGAGGAGCAGAAGCTGGTGCGGGAATATCTTTCTAATGAAATGCATCACTACATCGAGCTTCATCACGGCAAAAAGCTGCTGGACACCATCTGGACGCTGGAGCGAGCCATCCGGGAGCATCGCTATATCCATGTGAGCTATAAGAAGCTGAAAAATCAGGAGCAGGTGGAGCGGAAGCTGAAACCGGTGGGTATTATGTTTTCCGAGTTTTACTTTTACCTGACGGCGTTCATCGAGGACATCGACAGGGAAAAGGCTTTCGAAAACCCGGACGACCCGTTCCCCACTATTTACCGGCTGGACAGGCTGGAGAACGTGGAAACACTGGAGGAGCGCTTCTTCATCCCGTACAGGGACCGCTTCGAGGAAGGGGAGTTCCGGAAACGGGTGCAGTTTATGTACGGCGGAAGGCTGCAGCGGGTGAAATTCCAGTATTCCGGGCCGGATATCGACGCGATCCTGGATCGGCTGCCGACGGCGGAGATTCTGTCGGTGAAGGATGGAGTGTATACGGTGACGGCGGAGACCTTTGGCAAGGGAATTGAAATGTGGATGCGGAGCCAGGGGGAGTATATTAAGAGGATAAGCGGATAATTCCAATGAGAAGGAGAAAATCCGGATGGTTACGTTTATACCGCCTTATCTGGGGCAGGAGATCAAAAGCACCGCGGAGAGAAAAATCTATGAGGTTTTGCAGAATTTGCGCCTGAAGGATGCGTATGTATTTCATTCTCTGGGGCTACCAAGGCATGAGTCAAAAATTTATGGAGAAATTGATTTTGTGGTGCTCTGTGAGAGGGGAATCGCCTGTCTTGAGATCAAAGGCGGCCGTGTGGCCTGTCATGAAGGAGTCTGGTGCTTTACAGACAGATATGGAGTTGAACACGAAAAGGCGGAAGGACCATTTGCGCAGGTTACGGGAAATATGTTCAGTCTCCGGAAAATCCTGAAAGACAGGTTTTCTCAATATACACAGCCGGATAATCTTCTGGTGGCCTGCGGCGTGATGTTTCCGGATATTGAATTTACCAGCAAAGCACAGGAGATTATCCCGGAAATCATTTACGATCTGAGGACGAATGACATCACCGAGTATATTGAGAATGTGTTTGATTATGGTCTATATGTTTGGCAATATATGCTGTCTATAAGAACGTTATTAAAAATAATGGTGTTAGTCAGCAAAAGGGTCGTTCGATCAGATCAGCAGTAAGCCAGC
>JAJPYH010000019.1 GCA_021205045.1 Lachnospiraceae bacterium
AGTATAGCACAAAAGCCATTATTTGGCCAGTTATTTATTTTATGTTATACTAGTTGACATTGTCTAACTAATTGCATATAATCAGAGTGAAAGAAAAGTTAGCGATACATAACAACGGCGCTGTGCATCCATGACAATGGCTGCAGATAGTCGTTGCTGCTGGTCGCAGGGGATTCACCCGCTGATTTCTGGGATAGTTTCTGAACTATTTACCAGTACAGCGTTTTGCGGATAACGGGCCTTTCTGTGAAGGAAAGGGTTGAGTTATTTTAGAAACGCTATACCAGAAGACAAGGAGGATACATGATGGCTTTGGCATTGATGAGCGTGGGGGAGAAGCGTACAGTGGCCAGCATCCATGGCAAGGATGAGGTGGTCAGACATTTGCAGGATATGGGTTTTGCCCCGGGAGCCGAGGTGGAAGTGGTCGGCGGCAACGCCAGCGGCATGATTCTGATCGTCAAGGGAACCCGGATTGCGCTGGACAGAGGACTGGCAAGCAAGATTCTGGTGGCATGACCCGATTAGTCAGGGAAGCAGTACCAAACCGGAAAAGGGCGGGAAAGGATTTTACTGTGAGAATGTATCGGTTCTGCCCGCAGGACCAGAAAGCCAGATAATCTGGGCAGCAAGATGGACCAGAAAGCCAGATAATTTGGGCAGCAAGATGGCCCAGGGAGCGAGACGGTCTGAGTAGCAAGATGATCCAGGGAGCAAATTGGTCTGAGGGGCAGTTGAAGAGAGGAAGGAGAAGAGTATGCAGACATTGAAAGAAGTACCGGTGGGAAGCACCGTGACCGTTGTGAAGTTAAACGGCGCGGGAGCGGTAAAGCGTCGGATTATGGATATGGGCATCACAAAGGGCGCGCAGGTTTATGTGCGCAAGGTTGCCCCTCTGGGCGATCCGGTGGAGGTCACCGTGCGCGGCTATGAGCTGTCGCTGAGAAAAGAAGACGCGCAGATGATCGAGGTGCAGTAAACAGGCTGTTGATTGAAAAGCAGTAAATGTTTTGCGCAGGTTGTTGCGGCAGAATGGTCAATGAGTGCAACGGGTACAGGCAGCGAAGTTTCGGCTGACAGAACGAGAGCAGTCAGATCGTTGAGGCAGCAGAATGAAGCCTGTGCGGGCTGCGTGAGCAGCTTATTTTTTAGATGAATGGTTAGTGTAAATTTACATGAAGGATGAAAAAATGGCAATAAAAATTGCGCTTGCCGGCAATCCCAACAGCGGGAAAACGACTTTGTTTAATGCGCTGACCGGTTCCAATCAGTATGTGGGAAACTGGCCCGGCGTTACGGTTGAAAAAAAGGAAGGCAAATTAAAGGGACACAGTGACGTGACCATCATGGACCTTCCGGGAATTTATTCTTTATCCCCCTATACACTGGAGGAGGTAGTAGCCAGAAATTATCTCATCGGCGAGCGGCCGGACGCCATCCTGAACATTATTGACGGCACCAACCTGGAGCGCAACCTGTATCTGACCACACAGCTGCTGGAGCTGGGCATTCCGGTGGTCATGGCTGTCAACATGATGGATCTGGTGGAGAAATCCGATGATCAGATTTACGTGGATAAGCTGGCAAAACAGATGGGCTGCAAAGCGGTGGAAATTTCCGCTCTGAAGGGCACCGGCGTCACTGAGGCGGCCAATCTGGCTGTGGAGGCTGCAAAGGCGGCGGTTCCCCAGAAGGTGGTACATACCTTTGACCCGAAGGTGGAGGACGCCTTAAGCTCCATCGAGGCAAAATTAGGCAGCCAGGTGGCGGATGCCCAGAAGCGTTTCTTTGCCTTAAAGCTTCTGGAGGGTGATGAAAAGATCGCGGCGCAGATGACGAAGGTGCCGGACGTCTCTGCAGAGATTAAGGCGGTGGAGGACGCCTTCGATGATGATGCAGAGAGCGTGATCACCGGGGAGCGCTACACTTATATTTCATCCATTATTGACAAATGCGCGAAAAGAGCGTCTAATAAAGAAAAGCTGACCATCTCCGATAAGATTGACCGTGTGGTCACAAACCGGATTCTGGCTCTGCCGATCTTTGCGGTGGTGATGTTCCTGGTTTACTATATTGCCATGGGCACCATCGGCGCGGCGGCCACGGACTGGACCAATGACAATCTCTTCGGCGATGGGTTCCATCTCTTCGGCATCGGTACGGCAGCCTATGATGAGGTGGCTGAGGAATACGGCGGCGCGGCTGAGATTGTCACCGGCTTTGCGGAAGATACGGGCGTTGACGGGATTCTGGAGGCCATAGATGAAGAGGCGGATGAATATGATCCGGTTGCGGCCGCGGCTGCGGTTGCGGAGCTGACAGCTCTCTACAGCGAAGGCGCTGAGATCGTGTACGAGGTAGAGGACGAGGAGACTCTGGAGGTTCTGGAGGAGGAAGCTTCCTACGATGACTTGGTGGAATCGGCGGCCATTCTGGAAGCCTATGGATATGAGGCGCCTGATCCTGCTGATTATGGTATCTTTGTTCCCAGCATTCCGGCGGCCATCGAGAGCCTGCTGGACGCCGTGAACTGCAACGCGGCATGGCTGCGTGGCCTGATCCTGGATGGTATTGTAGCAGGTCTTGGCGCAGTGTTAGGGTTTGTACCTCAGATGCTGGTGCTGTTCTTCTTGCTTGCCATTCTGGAGTACTGCGGATACATGGCCCGTATTGCCTTCATTCTTGACAGGATTTTCCGCAGGTTCGGCCTTTCCGGCAAGTCCTTCATCCCCATGCTGGTGAGCATGGGCTGCGGCGTGCCCGGCATCATGGCCAGCCGTACCATTGAGAGCGACAAGGACCGCAAAATGACCATCATGACCACCACCTTCATCCCCTGCGGCGCCAAGGTACCGTTTATCGCGATGATCGTGGGAGCGTTGCTGGGAGGCAATCCCTTTGTGGCCACCGGCGCTTACTTCATGGGCGTGGCCGCGGTGATCTGCTCCGGCGTGATTTTAAAGAAAACAAGACTCTTTGCCGGCGACCCGGCTCCCTTCGTCATGGAGCTTCCGGCTTACCACCTGCCCACCATCGGCGCTATCCTGAGAAGCACCTGGGAGCGCGGCTGGTCCTTCATCAAGAAGGCGGGCACCATCATTACCCTGTCCACCATCGTGATCTGGTTTACCACCTACTTTGGCTTCGCGGAGGACGGCTTCCGGATGCTGGCGGAAGAGGAGATTGATTACAGCATCCTTGCCACCATCGGCAACGCCATTGCCTGGATCTTTATTCCTCAGGGCTGGGGCAACTGGCAGGCGGCTGTGGCCTCCATCACCGGCCTGGTAGCCAAGGAAAATATCGTAGGCACCCTGGGCATTCTCTACGCCAACGGCGACGGTACCGTATGGCAGAACATGGCGGCGGCTTTCGGCTCCAACGGCTCCACCACCGCGGTTGGATACTCCTTCCTGCTGTTCAACCTTCTGTGCGCTCCCTGCTTCGCGGCCATGGGTGCCATCAAGAGAGAAATGAACAGCGCTAAATGGTTCTGGATTGCCATCGGATATCAGTGCGGCCTGGCCTACTGCGTCTCCCTGGTGGTCTACAGAATCGTAGGTCTCTTCACCGGCGAGTGCGGCTTCGGCATCTTCACCGTGGTTGCCATCGCTCTGATTGTGGGCTTTGTGTATCTGTTGTTCCGCCCCATGCCGGATGCTGACGGCAGAAAGGCGGCTGTGAAAGGAACGGCGAAAGCATAATGGGAAATCTGATTGTCGGACTCATACTTCTTGTGATCGTGGCTCTGGCAGTCCGCAGCATCTGGAAGGATAAAAAATCCGGCAAGGGCTGTGTGGGATGCAGCTATGGATGCTCCGGCTGCAGCGGCAGCTGCGCCAGCGCCAGTGCGAAACGGAAGTAACATAAAACCAAATACAAGATTTTTATAAATGGAAAAGACGGATTCAGAGATAAAATTCTGAATCTGTCTTTTTTAGGTGAGCTCAGTAAAAAAGACCTATAAATGTCCATATTCGCTTAAAATGAAAAGAGCAATTCTGAGTTTCCACTTAATACCAGGATTCCCCAAGAAGAACATTGCATAACAGAGCGGGGAAGCAGATAAGCTGTCGGGCGATTTCTGTGCTGCGGAGATGAGACTATGGCAATCGTGGAAGCCTGTGCTGAACACGATTGCCGCGCTTATAGGCTCATCGGAGCGCTCAGCACGGCATGAGCCCGACAGCTTATCTGCTTCCCCGCGATACTTATGCATATGTCTCTTACTCTGATTTAATCGCAAGCGATTGAACTTTATAAAAATTGGTGTTAGTCCGTAAACGGGTCGTTTTGGCCAAAGTTCTATATTCAGGGCATACTATACTGGTATTTCTGAAAGCCAGATATTAGGCCACCGACCCAAATCCGGACTAACACCTAAAAATTGGTGTTAGTCCGTAAACGGGTCGTTTTGGCCAAAGTTCTATATTCAG
>JAJPYH010000038.1 GCA_021205045.1 Lachnospiraceae bacterium
ATATGTTATAGTAGATGAGCTTGACACGGAAGAGCCTGAATCTTCCAGCTCAGAAAGAGGTTCATGGATGCTTAGAACAGTTTTGACAATATTATTTATCATAGTTTGCATAGCGCTGGTGGTACTGGTGCTGATGCAGGAGGGAAAGTCAGCCGGGCTGGGAGCGATCAGCGGAGCCGCGGAAACCTATTGGGGCAAGAATAAAGGACGCTCCATGGAGGCCATGCTTGTGAGGATCACAAAGATTTTGGCATTCACTTTTATGCTGTTAGCAGTGGTGCTGAATATCGACAAATTTTGAGAAGACCACCCCTCTTTTGTAAAGAGGGGTTTTCTATTGCCTGTCGTTTTGAGGTGTTATTTGAAAAAATCATTTGCTGAGAGAAAAGACGTTATTTTACAATTGATGAAGAGCGAGTTCTATGTTCCCATGAAGGAAAAGGAGCTTGCGGTTATGCTGCAGGTAAAGCCTGAGGACAGACCGGCCCTGAAGGAGGCGCTGAACAGTCTGCTGGCGGAGGGCAGCATCACGCTGACCAAAAGAGGCCGTTATCAGAAGATGGATCATACCGCCATTGTGGGAACCTTCCTTGGAACCCGCAAAGGCTATGGCTTTGTACAGGTGGATGGGGAGGCAGAGGATTATTTTGTACCTGCGGAGGATACGCTGAAGGCCTTTCATCTGGATCGTGTAGAGATCGTGAAGACCGCTGACGCTCACGGAGGACGGCACAGGTCCGCCAGAATCGTAAGGATTATCGAGCACGGCGTCACTTCCGTGGTGGGAACTTATCAGTCTCTGGGGCATTACGGTTTTGTCGTCCCGGACATGCAGAAGCTGGGACAGGATCTGTTTATCCCAAAGGGCTCTGAAATGGGGGCAGTGGACGGCCATAAGGTAGTAGCTGAGATTACGGACTATGGAAAAGAGGGCAGAAACCCGGAGGGCAGGATTGTAGAGATTCTGGGCCACATCAATGATCCGGGGGTGGATGTCTTATCTGTTGTCAGAGCTTATTCTCTGCCGGAGGCCTTCGAGGAGAATGTGCTGAGGCAGGCGGAGCGCGTGGCAAAGCCGGTATCGGAGGCGGACTGTCAGGGAAGAGCGGACTTAAGGAATCTGCAGATGGTGACTATTGATGGGGAGGATGCAAAGGAACTGGACGATGCGGTAAGCCTTACCGTGGAGGATGGGCTCTATCATCTGGGCGTGCATATCGCTGATGTGACCAATTATGTGCAGGAGAATTCCGCGCTGGACAGGGAGGCCCTTAAGCGGGGTACCAGCGTCTATCTGGCGGATCGTGTGATTCCCATGCTGCCCCATACGCTCTCCAACGGTATCTGCTCTCTGAACGAAGGGGAGGATCGGCTGGCCTTAAGCTGCATGATGACCATTGACGGAAAGGGAAATGTGATTGATCACACCCTGACGGAGTCTGTGATTTGTGTGGACCGGCGCATGACCTATACCAGCGTTGAAAAGATTCTGACCTGTACAGATGAAGCGGAGATAGATCAATACAGGACTCTCGTTCCCATGCTTGAGGAGATGAATCAGCTAGCAAAGATCTTACGGGCAAAGCGGCGCAGGCGGGGATCCATAGATTTTGACTTCCCGGAGACAAAGCTCATATTGGATGAGAAAGGCTGTCCCGTGGATATTTTACCTTATGAGAGAAATGACGCCACAAAGCTGATTGAGGATTTCATGCTGATTGCCAACGAGACGGTGGCGGAGCATTTTTACTGGCAGGAGCTGCCCTTTGTGTATCGAATCCATGAGCATCCGGATCAGGAAAAGATTCAGAACCTGGTCACCTTTATCCGCAATTATGGCTTCCATATCAGGGTGGGCGTCAGAGAGGAAGTGCATCCCAAAGAGATTCAAAAGCTTCTGGACTCCATTTCCGGGACGCCGGAGGAGGCGATGCTCTCCAGGCTGACGCTGCGCAGCATGAAGAGAGCCAGGTATTCCACTGTGAGCAGCGGGCATTTTGGTCTGGCCTGCAATTATTACTGTCATTTTACCTCCCCCATCCGCAGATATCCGGATCTGCAGATTCACAGGATCATCAAGGAGCAGCTGCGGGGCAGGATGAACGATACACGGATTTATCATTATAAGTCCATTCTGGACGGCGTGGCGGATCAGTCCTCCACACTGGAGCGCAGGGCGGAGGAAGCGGAGCGGGAAACCATAAAGCTCAAAAAGGCTCAGTATATGGAGAAGCACCTGAAGGAAACCTTCGAGGGTGTGATCAGCGGAACCGCTGCCTGGGGCATGTATGTGGAGCTGCCCAATACGGTGGAGGGAATGGTGCATATTTCCAAAATTCCGGGAGATTATTATATTTATGATGAGAATGCCTGTGAGCTTCGGGGAGATGTGACCGGCCGGACTTTCCGGCTGGGGCAGAAGGTGACAGTGAAGGCAGAGAGCGTGGACCTTCTCAGCGGCAATATTGATTTTGGAATTATATGATACAAGGGACAAAAGGTCAGAAATCGAATGCTTACGCAAGGTACGCCCTTCGGGTGCGCATTCGCATTTATGACCTTGGGGGTATTCGTTTCACTCCGGTCGTTGCTGAACAAGCGCCACCGGCGCTTAGCAACGCAACGTCATATCCTTTTGTCGCTTTAATCATTACAATAGGAACGGCCATCAGCGTCATCTGCGGAAGCTATGTGGAAATCCGCGGATGCGTTTCAGAGTGCGCGAGGTGTTATCATGGCAAACAATAAGGAAGCGACGAAGCTGGTCGCAAACAATAAAAAGGCATATTTCGATTACTTCATCGATGAGAAATATGAGGCCGGCATTGTGCTGGCGGGCACGGAGGTGAAGAGCCTGCGCATGGGCAAGTGCAGCATCAAGGAGGCCTTTATACGCATTGAGAATGGCGAGGTACTCATTTACGGCATGCACATCAGCCCTTATGAGAAGGGCAATATCTTCAATAAGGATCCTCTCCGGGTGCGAAAGCTTCTGCTGCACAAGTCGGAAATCATGCGTCTTGCCGGAAAGGTGGCAGAAAAGGGTTGCACTTTGGTGCCGCTTCAGGTATACTTCAAAGAGGGAAAGGCCAAGATGGAGATCGGCCTCGCCCGGGGCAAAAAGCTCTATGACAAGAGAGAGACCATTGCCAAAAAGGATCAGCGCAGAGAAACGCAGCGCATGTTTAAGGTTCAGAACCTTTGATCTTTATCTGTATCAGCAGGAAACGGCAGAAGTTTTCGCCGTTCACTATATATTTTCCAGGGCCAGTCAAGGTTTCGACAGGGGTTTTGCAGCTGGAGAAGCTATCCGCAGGTGATGCGTCAAATCACAAATTAAATATAAACGCTGATAATAACGAATTAGCACTTGCCGCTTGACGCGGCTGTCTGACCTGGTGCACCTGCACGCTGGGACCCAGGCATCATCTTATGCAGGAAACGGCTGATATTAAGCTTTGCGTATCGGTGCCGTATCATGAAGCTACCAAACCCTCAGGGCTGTCTGTTTCCCTGAGGATGAGGGAAATGGGAAACCGCAATAACAGACTATGATAGTAGAAGGACAGGGAATAAGCTTTTGGACATGGGTTCGACTCCCATCTGGTCCACTAATCCGACTGCAGGCGAAGGTTTGGTTTCGCTGTTGTCATCGAGGGGGCTGGCGTTGTAACAGACGACAGTCTCTCTTTTTATTTTCATAATGCCGCAGGGGATCCGGCAGGTTCAGAACAGATGGACAGGGAACAGGCAATGCTGAGAAGGCAGGCATTAATCAGACGCACACAGATATTAATCAGATGAATCAGACGCGGACAGGACAGATGGATATCAATCAGTCGCACACAGAGCAAATCAGAGAATACGCCGCCCAGGTCATGAACCTGGCCAGAGACAGTATTATGGTGCGCTTTCGCTTTTTTGACAGCGCTATCGCCCGGATTCGGGTGGAATGGAATGAGGCTGCGGCTGGCGCAGGGCTTCATGGCGGCAGGCTTGTGATCAATCCGGTATGGCTCCTGAAACGGTACATGGAGGAGCCGGGGATTGCCGCAAGGCTTTATCTGCACTGCCTGCTGCATCTGGTATTCCTGCATCAGTTTCAATATGAGAAGCTTCAGAGCCGTTATTGGGATCTGGCCTGTGACATTGCGGTGGAGAATATCATTTTGGAGATGCATTTTCCTTCCGCAGAATTGAGGGAAGATTCCGACAAAAGGGAGCGGCTGAGAGTTCTGTCTCAAAGAATACCGGTGCTGACGGCGGATCGCATCTACCGGGAATTTACTGTCAACGGTTTCTCTGACAAAATCTGTCGGGAGTATGAACGGCTTTTTATCCTGGACAGCCATGAGGGCTGGAGGACAACCGCGGAGAGGGGACAGCCGGAGGAGATGATTGTCAGCGAGGAGGATCTTCGAAAAATCACTCGCCGGATCAGGGCGGAGCTGAAATCCTTTTCTCAGAATAAAAGCGGCAGTGAAAGTCTGGAAAAAAACGTGGACAGCGCCTTAAAGGAGCGTTACAATTATCGGGAAATCCTGCAGAATTTCATGGTCACCGGGGAAGAGATGGGAGTCAGTGAGGATGAGTTTGACTATGTCTATTATACCTATGGGCTGTCCGCCTACGGCAATATGCCCCTGGTGGAGCCGCTGGAGTACAGGGAGCACAAAAAAATCAGAGAATTTGTGATTGCCATTGATACCTCCGCCTCCTGCAGAGGGGAGGTGGTCAGACAGTTTATCCGTCAGACCTGGCGGATCATGAAGGATTCGGAGAGCTTTTTTCAGAAAATTAATGTCCATATTATCCAGTGCGACGCGGAAATTCGTTCTGACGTGAGAATTTCCTCGCAGGAGGATTTTGATGATTTCATGGAGCATGGGCAGATCAGGGGCTTTGGGTCCACGGATTTCAGGCCGGTGTTTGAGTATGTGGACGCTCTGATGGAAAAGGGTGAATTTGAAAATCTGGCCGGCCTGATTTATTTTACGGACGGCTATGGGGTATACCCGGAGCGAATGCCGGATTATGATGTGATTTTTGCCTTTTTAAATGAGGATGAGAACAGGCTGCCGCTGCCACCCTGGGCAGGGAAGGTGGTGCTGGAGGATGAATTGCTGCTCGGGCAGGAATGAGCGTCGTTGGCAGAGGTGAGCTGCACATGCAGGAATGAGCATCCTGGGCAAAGATGGGCCGCACAGGCAGGAATGAGCAGCGCGGGCAGAGACGAGACGTACAGGCAGGGTATCCTGGGTGGAGATGAGCTGCATGGGCAGAAATGAGCCGCATGGGCAGAGATGAGCCTCACATGCAGGAATGAGCTGTATGGCCTGGAAGATGAGACCGCAGACAGGAGGACGGACTTCATGAACATGAAGGAAGCAAAAATGGATATCAGGAATACAATCGAAATTTACCTGAAAAAAGATGAGTTTGGCGATTACCGCATCCCCCTGGTGCGCCAGCGTCCCATCTTTTTGCTGGGGGCGCCCGGCATCGGCAAGACGGCCGTTGTGGAGCAGATTGCCCAGGAGCTTCATCTGGCCCTGGTCAGCTATTCCATGACCCACCATACCCGTCAGTCGGCTCTGGGGCTTCCCTTTATTCAGCAGAAAAGCTATGGCGGCGTGACCTATGATGTGTCCGAGTACACCATGAGTGAGATCATTGCCTCTGTCTATGACACCATGGAGGAGAGCGGAATCCGGGAGGGAATTCTGTTTTTGGATGAGATCAACTGTGTTTCCGAGACCCTTGCCCCGGCCATGCTGCAGTTTTTACAGTATAAGGTCTTTGGCAGACACAGGGTGCCGGAGGGCTGGGTGATTGTGACCGCGGGGAATCCGCCCATGTACAATAAATCCGTGAGGGAGTTTGATATTGTGACCATGGACCGGCTGAAGGTCATGGAGGTGGAGCCGGACTTTTCCGTGTGGAAGGAATATGCCATGGAGCGGGGAATACACTCTGCCATTGTCAGCTTCCTGGAATTAAAAAAAGAATACTTTTATCATATAGAGACCACCGGGAAGGGCCGCAGCTACGTGACAGCCCGGGGCTGGGAGGACCTTAGCCAGATCATCCTTCTTTATGAGGAAAATGGTCTGAAGGTGGATGAAGCGCTTGCCGGGCAGTACCTTAGAAATGAGGAAATTGTCAGGGAATTCTGCGCTTATTATGATCTCTATCAGAAGTACAAAAATGACTATCAGGTAAAGGAAATTCTGAATGGGAATATTTCTCAGACAGCGCTGTTGAAGGCTCAGGCGGCGGATTTTGACGAGCGCTTAAGCCTGCTTGGAATGCTGCTGGAACAGGTGCAAAACGGGATGCGGGAGGCAGTGCTCACCGGCGAATATCTGCAGGAGCTGACGCCCCTTCTGCGCTCCTTAAAGCAGGCGCCGGATGTGCCCCAAAGGCTGGGACAGCTTGTGGAAGCCAGGGAAAAGCTTCTGCACAACCTGGAAGCGGCCAATACCCTTTCCGGAGTGGAAAAGACAAAGCATCGAAGGATCATTCAGTTCCTGCTGCAGGCACAGAAGACCGCAAGAATCGCGGGAGACGGAAAGCGGATATCAAATGCGGTTCATCCTGAAAAGCAGGAATCTGCTTTTGATGCGGTGAAGGAGAAATTTGACGACGAAGTGGCCGGCCTTCGCAAAAGCGCGGCCGACATGGACGGGCAGATGTCCCATCTCTTCGCATTTGTGGAGGCTGCCTTCGGACAGGGGAATGAGATGCTGATCCTGGTGACGGAGCTGACGGTCAATCAGTACAGCGCCCGTTATCTTGCCCAATATGGCTGTGAACCTTACAGACGATACAGCGAGGTTCTGATGCTCAGTGAACGGCAGAACCGGATGCGGGAGGAGCTTCAGAAACTGGAGTTACAGTAACATGAAAGCGGCAGGAAAAGCAAAAGCGGCAGGAAAAGCAAAAGCGGCGAGAAAAGCGAAAGTGGCAGGAAAAGCAAAAGCGGCACGGAAAGAGGAGTGCTGTTCAGAAAATAAAATGGAGTTCTGACTTATGAAAAGTACGAAGGAATATATGAAAGTTTGCCTTGAAAATATCAGAAAAAACAGTCTGTTTATTTTCTCCGCGCTGGCCGCGGGGCTTCTCATGTTTTTTTCCGTGACCGATTACTGGGATTTTGTTCTGTTTTTCCTGCTGATGTGCGGAGTGGCCACGTTTTTTTCTTTCGACAGACAGATGGTCAGGGAAAATATTTCGGTATATAAGCTATTGGCGTCACTGGCGCTCACGGCGTATATCGGCAGTATTTTTTTTGATACAACGGTCAACAGCTACAAGCTCCGGAGCATAGCCTCGTCTACGGGACTGAATCTGCAGCTTTTTTCCCTGGGAGTCACGGCTGTCATTGCCATGGCCGCCTTTTATTATGTCTGCGCCGTTGTGTGCTTTCTTGCGCCCAAAACCAACTGGCGGAAGCTTTATGAAGAGATCAGAAAGGGGATTCTGCAATATCAGAATATCCAAAAGGCTTTTGCGGCGTTGCTGGTGATTTACCTGCTGGCCATCAGCGCCATTCTGCGTGCGGATATCAATTATCTGGATGATATGCGCAGGATTGCCAATGGTTTCCCAGGTTGGGAGGACTGCAGCCGTTATCTGTCAAACATTCTCAGCCAGCTGATTGGCACCAACTCCTATATGGCTGATATTTCCCCGTTGACCCAGATCATCGCGGTGTTCTTTCTTGCCATAGCCAGTCTGATTGTGATCATGACCTTTGCAAAGGAAAAGCGGATCAGTGCATGGAATGTGATTGCGGTGCTTCCGCTGGGCATTTCTCCTTATTTTCTGGAATGCCTGTCCTATAAATTTGATTCGCCTTATATGGCGCTGGCTGTTTTAGCCGGTACGGTTCCGCTGCTGTTTATCATAGTGAACGGCAAAGATAATTTCAGAATTTATCTGCTGACGGTGATTTTGTGTACGCTGGTAACCTGCACTACCTATCAGGCGGCGCTCGGAATATTTCCGCTTCTGATTATTTTCACGGTATTTGAGCGATGGCTTCAGGGAGAGGACAGAAGAGATACCTGTCGGCTGCTTGCTGTCTCTGTGGCAGGATATGTGATCGGCGGAGTGATCTATGCCAGCTTCATTATGACTCCCATAGAGACCTATGCGGGAAGCAGCATATTGTCACTCAGGGACTTACCTACGGGGGTGATATCCAATCTGAAGCATTATTACTCCAACGTGCTCAGTGACTTCGACACCAAATGGCTGATTTTTATCGGGATCATCATGCTTTCCTTTGTGATGCAGTCAGCGTTAAACTCCTGTCAGAAAAAGTGGCTTTCTGTTCTGGTTTCCGTGCTGACCGTGGCAGGATCTCTGTGTCTGGCCTTTGGCCCATACGCGGCGCTTGAATCCGCTCTGTTTCAGTGCCGCGCCATGTTTGGCTTTGGCTCCTGTGTGGCCATGCTTGGAGTGATCTGCGTAAGCAGCGCCCATGCAAAGCCTGCGAAGCTTGGCTGCTTTTGCTTAAGCTGGTGCTTTTTTGTGTTCGGTTTTGTGTACGGCAATGCCCTGGAAGAGCAGCAAAGATATGTGGATTTTCGGACGGAAATGGTGATTTCTGATCTGAACGGTCTCATCGGCGGAGAGGAAGTGATCGATCTTCAGATCACGGGAACGGTTGGAGATTCCCCGATTCTGGAGAATATGCCTCAGTACGAGGGGGTGCTGGGACGACTGATTCAGACCACCTTCTCCGGGGACAGCTGGGTGTTTGATACCTATTATTTTGTTTATTATTATGATTTGAATAATGCCAATGGCTCCAACCATTTTAATATTGTCACGGACCTTGAGGATCAGGAGCTGCCGGTGCTGTTTGACGGCTATTATGAGACAATATATGGAGACGAAACCCGTATATTGGTCGAGCTGAAGGAGTATTAAAGGGCAGTGTCTTTTGTCCGCTGCTGTTCCCGGGAAAGGCGGTCGGGCTGACAGATATGTATGGGATGATAAGCAGTCTTACAGATCCAGCCGGCTCAGCAATTGTGCCATGCCGTCGGAATCCGGAGGCAGGAATTCTCCGTCAGCTATGGCTTTCAGGGCGTCGGGGGATTCTGTGCAGGCGTAGCTGTGGCCGCAGACCGCCAGCATTTCATAATCATTCATGCTGTCGCCGAAGCCGTAGCTGTCCTTCAAAGGAACATCATAGTAATCACAGAGAAATCTGACGGCGTCGCCCTTGGTGCAGCTTTTCTGAATGAGCTCGCCGTGGGCGAATTTGCTGTTGAAGCGATCGAATGTCACGATATGGTAATGCTCCTCTAGAAAGGGCCTGCATTTCTCAAATTTCTTCGGATCCCTGGCCATGTAGGACAGCTTTGGAACAGGGGTTGTGTCAATGTCGAACTGGTCTAAGGGCACAGTGACAAAGGCTTTGCGCAGATCCTCGAACCGGCGCAGCATTTCCAGATTGTTTTTCAGGTGGGAAAGGCTCATCTGCAGAAACATGGAGGAGGATTTGGTGTGCTGATACACCGCTTTTTCGGTTTCCAGAGTCGGATAGATCTCATTCTCCTCAAAGAGCCGCAGAGTCTCAAGCAGCAGCTCTTTATCAATACAGTTCTCGTAAATCTTTTCTTTTCCCACATAGATGAAGCTGCCCGCGGAGGCGATGACGCCGGTGAAGCCTGTCTCCCACAGATAATGATCGATGCTCACCGGGGCGCGTCCGGTGCAGATGAAAATCAGGTGTCCATGCTCCTTCAGCTGCAGAATGGCGTCCTGATTGGCCTGGCGCAGTTTTCTGGAGTCGCCTACGATGGTGCCGTCAATGTCGAAGAAAAAGAGTTTTCTGTTCATATAATGTCAAAATTCCTTTCGTTTTCAAGTCCTTTTGTATTCTAACATAAATCCGGGGTAAACAAAATAGAATCCTTGTAAAATAATATCATTTCCGGGGCCGGAGTTTTATAAAAAGTGTATTGACAACAGGTGCCGGGAGTGTTACTATTCTCATATAAACGAATAAGAATATGAGAAAATGTAAAAATGTGAAAATAAAAGCAAAAACGATAATGAAGACTGACGCAGGTGATTATGTTGTCAGATTCCCATCGGGAAAGGAGGAGCATCAATATGTCAGAGCAGGAAAAGAAAAATGAGAGCGATTTTCTGGCGGCACATGAGGATGTGGTGAAGAAGGTGCTGGAGGATCAGCCTGCGGAGGAGTATCTGTATGACCTGGCGGAGCTGTTTAAGGTCTTTGGGGATACGACCCGCATACGGATTCTGTATGCCCTTTTTGTCAGTGAGCTCTGCGTGGGAGATATCGCCCAGCTGCTGAATTTAAGCCAGCCTGCGGTGAGTCACCAGTTAAAGATCTTAAAGGACGCCAAGCTGGTGAAGTTCCGGCGGGAGGGCAAGATTATTTTTTATTCGCTGGATGATGATCATGTGCGCACCATCATCAGCATGGGTATGGAGCACGTGGAGGAGTGATCGGAAACCGAATACCTCATCTGCCACAGGAAGCCTTTCTGAGAAGGCCCCAAAACGTATTGATCAGAGAAAACATATAAAAAGGAGATCCCTATTATGAAAAAGACCTACAAGGTAGACGTTGACTGCGCTAACTGCGCCGCGAAAATGGAGACAGCCGTAAAGGAAACCGCCGGTGTGAAGGACGCTTCTTTAAGCTTTATGACCCTGAAGCTGAAGGTGGAGTTTGAGGACGGGGCGGATGCGGACGCGGTCATGAAGCAGGCCCTGGCCAACTGCAAGAAGGTGGAGGACGACTGCGAGATTTTCCTGTGAAAATCTACACTGGTGCAGGCAGCGAAAGCGCCGGAAAACACCTCAGGAAAAGAAATTCTACAGTAAAATTCTCACGTATAAGAGGAAGGTCATGAATAAAAAGCAGAAAAACATATTATACAGAATCATTGCTTCCTTCTCTGCACTCATTCTGATTACCATTCTGTGCAGGCTGGCAGCGCTGCCGGCCTTGCTGGAAGGGGCACTTTACCTGATTCCCTACCTGATCATCGGATATGACATCCTGCGCAAGGCCTGGAAGGGCATTCTGAACCGTCAGGTGTTTGATGAGAATTTCCTGATGGCTGTGGCCACAGTGGGAGCTTTCCTGCTGGGAGAATATGCGGAAGGCTCGGCGGTCATGCTTTTTTACCAGATTGGCGAGTTGTTCCAGAGCGTGGCGGTGGGAAAGAGCCGCCAGAACATTGCGGCGCTGATGGATATCCGGCCTGACTATGCCAACCTTTTAGTGGATGGAGAAATTAAGAAGGTAGATCCGGACGATGTGGAGATCGGCTCGGTGATTGTAGTCAATCCGGGGGAGAAGGTGCCCATCGACGGTGAGGTGATCGAGGGAAGGACCAGTCTGGATACCAGTGCCCTGACCGGCGAGAGCGTGCCCAGAGACGCGGCGGCGGGGGATCAGATCATCAGCGGCTGCATCAACATGACAGGAGTGATCCATATACGGACCAGTAAGGAATTCGGGGAATCCACCGTTTCCAAAATTCTGGATCTGGTGGAGAATTCCAGCATGAAGAAAGCCAGGGCGGAGAATTTTATCACCCGTTTCGCCAGATATTATACTCCGGCGGTGTGCTATGGGGCGCTGGCGCTGGCTGTGCTGCCGCCGTTATTTTTGCTGCTGACAGGAGCGGTGAGCGGAGCCGCAGTCTGGCCGGTCTGGACCGACTGGATCACCAGAGCTCTGACCTTCCTGGTCATCAGCTGTCCCTGCGCGCTGGTCATTTCCATTCCCTTAAGCTTCTTTGGCGGTATCGGCTGTGCGTCCTCCAAGGGGATTCTGGTGAAGGGCTCCAACTATCTGGAGGCTTTGGCGGATACCAGATATGTGGTCTTTGATAAGACCGGCACTCTGACAAAGGGGGTGTTTGAGGTAACCGGCATTTACCCGGCACAGGGATTTGACCAGGCCGGACTTTTAAAGGCGGCGGCTTATGCGGAGAGTGCCTCCGGTCATCCCATCAGCTTAAGCCTGCAGAAGGCCTACGGCGAAAAGATTGAGCTTTCCCGGGTGAAGGACATTGAGGAACTGGCGGGACATGGCGTCAGAGCCAATGTGGACGGCAAATTGGTGCTGGCGGGAAATGAAAAGCTGATGAAATCAGAGCGGATTACATATACGGCGTCCCCCCAGGCGGGTACGGTGGTGTATGTGGCTGTGGATTCTCATTATGCCGGCTGCATTGTGATTTCTGATGTGGTCAAGCCTACAGCGCAGAAGGCCATCCGGTCCCTGAAGGCGAGCGGCGTAAAGCAGACGATCATGCTGACCGGCGATTCCAGGAGCGCTGCGCAAAAGGTTGCGGGGGAGCTGGGACTGGATGAGGTCAGAAGTGAACTCCTGCCGGCAGACAAGGTGGCGGAGGTGGAAAAGCTTCTGGCGCAGAAGGGAGAAAAAGAAAAGCTGGCCTTTGTGGGCGACGGCATCAACGACGCGCCGGTGCTGTCCAGGGCGGACGTGGGCATCGCCATGGGGGCGTTAGGGAGCGATGCGGCGATTGAGGCGGCGGACATTGTGCTGATGGACGACGACCCGGCCAAGATTGCGCTGGCCATGAAGATTTCTGTGAGAACGCTGCGGATTGCTCGGCAGAATATCGTTTTTGCCCTGGCGGTTAAGGCTGTTTGTCTGATCCTGGGGGCGCTCGGCATGGCGGGCATGTGGCTTGCAATTTTTGCGGATGTGGGAGTGATGGTGCTGGCGGTATTGAATGCCACCAGGGCTTTGAGGATAAAGGCGGACTGAGGTCCGCCTTTTCGATTCCTCTTTTGCTGATCTTTTCATAAATGTTTCACAAAACCTCATTTCGCTTTTTGGAAAGTTATGGTATACTACGTTTGAGCTTTTATCCGAGCCCTGGCGTCAGGAAGTGAAAGAGTGCCGCATGTCGGGAAGAGCTCGCAGACAGGCACGAATCAGGACGTGCTGTTTTCATAACACACAGGAGGTGCGATTATGGCAGAAGAATATGATAAAGCGCTCAAAAGCGGCAGATTATACGTTACCACCAAACAGCTGAAGGGGGAATATCCCTATCTGCCTGTTCTGGATGAAATATTAAAAGATAAAGAAGAAACCTCAGAGGCTCCCCTGGGCCTGGTTCAGATTCCCTTAGACCAGGTGGTGGGAACTGTGACCGCGGGCCGAAGCCAGGCTTTCGCGGGTAATTTCATGCCCATATTGCCGGACAAGACGGAGCTTTCCACCAAGTGGCAGTCTCTTTGCAAGTCCCATCTGGAGGAGGGCATCAGAGATCCGATTGTGGCGTATGAGTACATGAACCGGTTTTATGTGATGGAGGGCAATAAGCGGGTCAGTGTCCTGAAGTTTTTTGACGCGGTATCCGTGACCGGCAACGTCACCAGGATTATTCCAAAGCGCACAGAGGAGAAGGAAAATAAAATTTACTATGAATTTCTGGATTTCTACAAGGTATCCAGGATTAATTTCCTCTGGTTTGGCGAGGAGGGAAATTTCGAAAAGCTCCAGTCTCTGGTGGGAAAAGAGCCGGATGAGCTCTGGACGGATGATGAAAGGACCGAATTCCATTACATTTACGAGGTCTTTGAGAAGGCTTACAAAAAGATGGAGAGCCGCGCCACCTGGGAGGAAATGTGCGACGCTCTGGTGGACTTTATTGAGCTGTACGGCTATCAGGAAATGAAGGAGATGAACGGGATCGATCTGGAGAAAAAGATCGCCAACAGCAAAAAGGTCTTCGATGCTCTCAGCGAGGAGACGCCGCAGATCAGTATGGAGCCGGAGGAGGAGCCAAAGCAAAAGCCCAGGGTTCCCCTGCTGCAGAAGATGATACAGCCTCTGGCCGGCAACAATGAGAGTCCTGTGAATCGAATTGCTTTTATTCATGAGGTCAGCCCCAAGAGGTCCGGGTTTACCTACGCCCATGACCTGGGCAGAATGCATGTGGAGCAGGTATTCTATGAGGAAGCGGAGTTTGAGGTGTTCATCGCTTCCGAGTATGAGAGTCCGGAGGATGCCATTGAGGCTGCCATTCAGGAGGGCAATACGCTGATTTTCACCACCTCGCCGGTACTCTATAACGCCAGTGTGAAGGTGGCCCTGGATCATCCGGAGGTGAGAATTTTAAACTGTTCTCTCTGGCCGGATAAGGGCGTGATCCGGACCTATTCCGCCAGAATGTACGAGGCCAAATTCCTGATCGGCGCCATCGCCGGAGGCCTGACGGAAAATGACCGTCTGGGCTATGTGGCGGATTACCCAATCTATGGTACCGTAGCCTGCGTGAATGCTTTCGCGCTGGGCGCCAAGATGGTCAATCCCCGGGTGAAGGTATATCTGGAATGGACCAGCAGGATGAGGGCAGATATCCGCAAGACCTTTTCTGGCAACGATGTTTCCTACGTTTCCGGCCGTGACATCATCATACCGGATAAGGATGAGGGTGCCAGACATTTCGGTCTGTACCGCAGAGAGGATGATGTCAAGAATAATCTTGCCATGCCGGTACAGAACTGGGGCAAATTCTATGAGCAGGCCATCAAAAACTTTATGGACGGCTCATGGAAAACCAATGTGGGCAGCGGCAAGTCTGTGAATTACTGGTGGGGGATGTCCACCGGGCTGGTGGATGTGATCACCTCCCAGAATCTGCCCATCGGCACCACCAGACTGGTAAAGCTCCTCAAAAACGTGATCAGCAAGGGAGATTTCAACCCCTTTGCCGGTATCATTTACTCCCAGACGGGCATTATACAGGGAGACGAGGACGAGATTATGGCTCCGGAAAAGATTGTCACCATGGACTGGCTGGCCGAGAATGTGATCGGCTCCATTCCAAAGATGTCGGATCTGGAGGAGAAAGCAAAGCCTGTGGTGCAGCAGCAGGGCGTAGAAACGGTGGAGGAAGAGTAGGGCATACGGGTAAACATGATCAGCGAAGGTAAAGTTACGCTGATCGAGGGGGATTTTCTGCATGTCTGAGATAGATTGGTCATGAAAATACTGGCGATAGCGGATGAGGAGTCCAAGCTACTGTGGGATTATTATAAAGAGGGATGCCTTGACGGCGTGGATGTAATATTATCGGCGGGCGATCTGTCCAGCGATTATCTGGAATTTCTGGTGACAATGACGAACCTCCCAGTGTTTTATGTTCATGGCAACCATGATATCCGCTACGATACGAAGGAGCCCGGAGGCTGCATCTGTGTGGATGACGATATTATTATATTCAACGGTGTGCGCATCCTTGGCCTGGGAGGCTCCATGAGCTACAACAAAAAGAAGTATCAGTATACGGATGAGCAGATGACAATGAGGGTATTGAAGCTTTTGCCGAAGATATGCAGATACGGCGGCTTTGATATCCTGCTGACTCATTCTCCCGCCAGGGGAGTGCATGACGCGGAGGACCTGCCTCACAGAGGATTCAAAATATTCAACTGGCTGATATCAAAATTTAATCCCAGATTTTTTATTTACGGACATGTGCATCAGAGCTATGGAGGCAAATACGCCAGGTATGACAGAATCGGGGAGACCAATCTGATCAATGCGTACGAGCGTTGTATTTTTGAGTATGAGGATGAAAATCTGAAGGATCATATCGTCTGGTAAACGGACGTTGTGTATGATACAGGAAGCAGAACGGAATTCAAGTATCATACCCCTTTGTCGCTTTAATCGTGAAATATAAAGAAGGAAGGAACCATGAAACAGTTAAAGATTTTAGTCGTTGACGATGAGATGAGAATGCGAAAGCTCGTCAGGAATTTCCTGGTAAAGAGCGATTATCGGGTTGTGGAAGCCGCCGACGGGCAGGAGGCTTTGGACGTCTTTTTCGCGGAGGGGGATATTGCCCTGGTGATTCTGGATGTGATGATGCCCAAAATGGACGGGTATCAGGTAGTCAAGGAAATCCGCTCCTTTTCCCAGGTGCCTATTCTGATGCTCACAGCCAAGGGAGAAGAGCGGGATGAACTGAACAGCTTTGAGACCGGCGCAGATGAATTTATCTCCAAGCCCTTCAGTCCCAGAGTGCTGGTGGCCAGAGTGGAGGCTCTGCTCAGGCGTGCAGGCGTGCTTGACAAAAAGGAGATTTTAGAGGCCGGAGGAATTGTGATCAACAAGGGCACGCATACGGTGACAAACGACGATGAGCCGGTGGAGCTAAGCTACAAGGAATTCGAGCTTTTGTCATATTTCATGGAGAATCAGGGCATTGCCCTTTCCAGAGAAAAAATATTAAACAATGTCTGGAATTTTGATTACTTCGGGGATGCCAGAACAGTGGACACCCATGTAAAAAAGGTGCGCAGCAAGCTGAAGGACAAAGGAGAATACATCAAGACCATCTGGGGGATGGGATATAAATTTGAGTGCTGAGTCATGAAACGAGGATCCATAAGAACACAGTTCACACTGACCAATTTCATATTGCTTGCCGGTACGATTCTGGTATGTGTGCTGGCCAATCTGTTTTTGCTGGAGAGGGTTTATGTGTCCAATAAGATGGAGAATCTGCTGGAGGTCAGGGATCTGGTGATTCAGGGCGCGGACAATGGCGTTTTTTCCGTGGTGACAGATATCAGCGATGAGGAGAAGCTTGAACTGCAGCAGACGTTTGTGAATGACCTGGAGCGGATGTGTCAGCAGTATAATCTTACGGCGCTGATTGTGGATCCCGCTTATAATCCTCTGGTGTATTCTGCCATGGATCTGGATACGGTCAAAAATAAGCTTTATCGGTATATTCTGGCCTACAGAATCATGGGAAACGCGGGAATTGAAATTTCCGGTGCGGAGATTCTGGAACAGGGGGACAATTATTTTATCATTGATACCCAGGGAGAGAGGGATTCCAACCGTCAGATTGAGATCTGGGGCTGGTCTGAAAGCGGGTACATGTATCTTTTTGCAGTTTCCAGAGAAAGTATCGCGGAGAGCGCGGCTTTGTCCAATCGTCTGCTGGTGGTCATCGGTATTACCGCGGGGATTCTGGCGGCAGTGATCGGGTGGTGGACTTCCAGCAGGATCAGCCGCCCGATTCTGGAGCTGGCCAATATTTCGGAGCGGATCACTCATCTGGATTTTGACGCCAGGTATACCGGCAGGGAGAAAAATGAGATCGGCGTCCTGGGACAGAACATAAACGCCCTTTCCGAATCCCTGGAGGAGACCATTTCCCAGCTGAAAACCGCCAACAATGAGCTGAAGCGGGATCTGGAGCAGAAGACGGCTCTTGAGAAACAGCGTCAGGAGCTTCTCTCCAATGTCTCTCATGAGTTAAAAACGCCTATTGCGCTGATTCAGGGTTACGCGGAAGGGCTAAAGGACGGCATTGCCGATGATCCGGAAACCCTGAATGAATATCTGGATGTGATTCTGGATGAGAGCGGCCGTATGAGCAGGATGGTGAAAAGCCTGATGAGCCTGAATGAACTGGAGGAAGGCCGGGACAGCTTTACCATGGAGCGCTTTGATATCGCCGTTCTGACGAGAAATTATCTTTCCAGCGCGGAAATCCTGATTTCGGATTCCGGGGCGGAGCTTGTGTTAAACTGTCCGGACAGTCTGTATGCCTGGGGGGATGAATTCAAGGTGGAAGAGGTACTGATGAATTATGTCAGCAACGCGGCTCATTATGTCTGCGGTGAGGAGAAGAGGATTGAGGTCACCGTAGAGAGCGTTGGAAAGCAGGTCAGAATTTCCGTTTATAATACGGGAAATCATATCCCGGAGGAGAGTCTTTCCAGGGTGTGGGAGAAGTTTTACAAGGTGGATAAGGCGCGCACCAGAACCTATGGCGGCAGCGGTGTGGGACTGTCCATTGTGAAGGCTATTGTGGAAGGCATGGGACAGGAGTACGGCGTGGACAACGTGGAGGGCGGCGTCCGCTTCTGGTTTACGCTGGAGAAGGTGGAGCAGGAGTGAAGACGAGTTCCGGGCTGGACAGAATATGAGACAGGGAACGGCGGATATATTGGAGGCTGCTGTGAGCTATAGGCTGATGAAATGAGGAGCGGGAGACGGGAATGACTGGAATTATCGATTACGACGCGGGCAATGTGAAGAGCGTGGAGAAGGCTTTGCAGTTTCTGGGTGAGGACGTGGCAGTTACCAGAGAGCCGGAGCTTTTGCTTGCTGCGGACAGGGTGGTGCTGCCGGGTGTGGGCGCCTTTGGCGCAGCCATGGAACGGCTGGACAGATATGGGCTGACGGAGGTGATCGCTCAGATTACGGACCAGGGGACGCCCTTTCTGGGAATCTGCCTGGGATTGCAGCTTTTGTTTGATGAGAGTGAGGAAAGCCCCGGTGTAAAGGGTCTGGGCATACTGCCGGGGAAGATTGTCAGGTTTCCGGAGGGAGAGGCCCTGAAGGTGCCACAGATCGGCTGGAATGATCTGCGTTTTCCGAAGGAGGGCTGTCTTTTGAAGGGGGTGCCCGAGGGCAGCTATGTTTATTTCGTGCATTCCTATTATCTGCAGGCGGCTGATTTTGCAGATGTGGCCGCCACCACGGAGTACGGCGTCACGGTGCACGCAGCCGTGGAGCATGACAATGTATTTGCCTGTCAGTTTCATCCGGAAAAGAGCGACAGGGTGGGGCTGCAGATTTTGAAGAATTTTATTTCCTTTACATAGAGGGGGCTTACGGATGCATACAAAGAGAATTATCCCCTGTCTGGATGTGCACAACGGCAGGGTTGTCAAGGGCACCAACTTTGTGAACCTGCGGGATGCCGGAGATCCGGTGGAGGTGGGCCGCCTGTACGGTGAGACCGGTGCCGATGAGCTGGTATTTCTGGATATCACGGCCTCCAGCGACGCCAGAGCCATTCGGGCGGTTATGGTCAGAAGGGTGGCGGAAACCGTTTTCATTCCCTTTACCGTGGGAGGAGGAATCCGCACCATCGAGGATTTTCGCCAGATTTTGAGGGAGGGCGCGGACAAGGTGTCTGTGAACAGCGCCGCCATCGACCGGCCTGAGCTGATCCGGGAGGCAGCTGAGATTTTTGGCTCTCAGTGTGTGGTGCTGGCCATTGACGCCAGGCACAGTGAGGACGGCACTTTTCATGTGTACAAAAATGGGGGACGGATTGATGTTGGTCTGGACGCAGTACAGTGGGCGGTCAGGGGCGTGGAATTGGGCGCCGGAGAAATCCTGCTCACAAGCATGGACGGGGACGGCACCAAAGCAGGGTATGATATCGCTCTGACGAAGGCGGTTTCCTCCTCGGTGAACGTGCCGGTGATTGCCAGCGGAGGCGCGGGCAGCTGTGAGCACTTTTATGAGGCGCTGACGGAGGGAGGCGCGGATGCGGCCCTGGCTGCCAGCCTGTTCCATTACCGGGAGCTGGAGATCAATGATGTCAAAAAATACTTAAAGGAGAGGGGCGTCAGTGTGCGCCTGTGAGAGAAAATGCCACCGATTTCCGATGACTGGCTGGGTGCGCTCAAGCCGGAGTTTGGTAAAGAATACTACAGAAAGCTATATCAGAAGGTCCAATATGAGTATCAGCATTATCAGGTCTTCCCTCAGGCGGATGATCTGTTCAATGCTTTTCATTTAACGCCGCTGCATCAGGTGAAGGCGGTGATTCTGGGGCAGGATCCTTACCACAATGTGGGTCAGGCTCACGGGCTGTGCTTTTCGGTAAAGCCCGGTGTGGACATCCCCCCTTCCCTGGAGAATATTTATAAGGAGCTGCATGACGATCTGGGCTGCTATATCCCCAATAACGGTTATCTGGTGAAATGGGCCGAGCAGGGGGTGCTTTTGCTCAACACTGTTCTGACCGTGCGGGCTCATCAGGCCAATTCTCACCGCAATATCGGCTGGGAGGAGTTTACCGACGCGGCTATCCGGGCCCTGGATCAGGAGAACAGACCCATAGTCTTTTTGCTGTGGGGCACACCGGCCAGGCAGAAAAAGGCAATGCTCCATAACCCCAATCATCTGATCCTGGAGGCGCCTCATCCCAGCCCGCTTTCGGCATACCGGGGATTTATGGGCTGCAGGCATTTCAGCCAGTGCAACGCCTTCCTGGAGAAAAACGGAGTGGAACCTATTGACTGGCAGATTGAAAACATTGTATAGTAGACCAGAAGATGCAAAAGCTGTCGCGTTGAAAAGAACGGCTCGCGATATTAATGATTGACTGAATGAGGGAGACTTATGAAAAAATTGCCTTTTGTAACGAAAGAACAGATCGAGGAGATTGTGAAAACCTGTCCCACTCCTTTTCATATTTATGATGAAAAGGGGATCCGGGAGAATGCCCGTAAGCTGAAGGAGGCTTTTGCCTGGAATCCCGGTTATAAGGAATATTTTGCGGTGAAGGCCACTCCCAATCCGTATATCATTGATATCCTGCGGGATTTCGGCTGCGGTACGGACTGCTCCTCTCTGACGGAGCTGATGCTCAGCCGTGCTCTGGGGATGAAGGGGGAGGACATCATGTTTTCCTCCAACGACACGCCCGCGGAGGAGTTTGAATATGCGGCAAAGATCGGTGCCACCATCAATCTGGATGATTTCACTCACATTGATTTTCTGGAGAAGACCATCGGCCGAATCCCCGAGACCATCAGCTGCCGCTACAATCCCGGCGGATATTTTTCCATTGCCAACAATATCATGGACAACCCCGGCGACGCCAAGTACGGCTTTACCACGGAGCAGATGTTTGAGGGCTTCAGGCTTTTGAAGGAAAAGGGCGCGAAAAACTTCGGCATTCACGCCTTTCTGGTTTCCAATACCATTACCAACGAGTATTATCCGTCTCTGGCCAGGAGACTTTTTGAGCTGGCGGTGAAGCTACAGTCGGAAACCGGCGCTCACATTCAGTTTATCAACCTTTCCGGAGGCATCGGGATTCCCTACAAACCGGATCAGGAGCCGGTGGACATTATGCAGATCGGTGAGGGAGTGCGCAGGGCCTATGAGGAGGTATTAGTCCCGGCAGGTATGGGAGACGTGGCGATTTATACGGAGCTTGGCCGCTTTATGCTGGCTCCTTACGGACATCTGGTGACGAAAGCCCTGCATGAGAAGCATATTTATAAGGAATACATCGGTGTGGACGCCTGTGCGGCCAATCTGATGCGCCCGGCCATGTACGGCGCATATCATCACATCACTGTACTCGGAAAAGAGGACGCACCGCTGGATCACGTCTATGATGTGACCGGTTCTCTATGTGAGAATAATGACAAATTCGCCATTGACCGGCAGCTTCCGAAGATCGACATGGGCGATTACCTGGTCATTCACGATACCGGAGCTCATGGCTTCTCCATGGGTTACAATTATAACGGCAGGCTCAGAAGTGCGGAGCTTTTGTTGAAGGAGGACGGTTCTGTGCAGCTCATTCGGCGCGCGGAGACGCCGAAGGATTATTTCGCTACCTTTGACGGGCTGGATATTTACGAAAAACTGGAACTGTAGTAATTTGCAGCAGCGCTATAAAAAATCCTGATTTTTGCTTGCAATGATCGGCGTTTTATGGTATCATCTCATTTGTTGCTGAGAACGATTGAAGATCAATTGTTGCTTTGCGGCAAATAGACGCAGGAGTGGCGGAATGGCAGACGCAGCAGACTCAAAATCTGCCGTAGGTGACTATGTGTGGGTTCAAGTCCCATCTCCTGCATATTCGGTAAGGCTCTGGAATCCTTTTTGATGCAGGTTTCCAGAGCCTTTTTGAAATGTGACCCTGGTATATACCTTTGTATATGAGGGAGTAAGCTACACCATTACCATTCCGGCAGGCATGGCCGTGGACAATGATATTCCGTGGTATGGTCCTTTGTACCTCCTTGAGATGTATGGCAGCTACAGCATCGAAAGCGATATTGCTTCTGATCTGACTGTGACAACCACCAGCGCTACATATACGGTAGTAAAGGGCGATACATTGAGTGAGATCGCGGTAGAAAATGGCCTGACTCTTGCTGAAATTGTGGAGAAGAACCCGCAGATTTCCAACATTGACCTGATTTATCCTGGTGATCAGATTAATCTTTGATCCCTTCCGGTAAGCAGATCAGCTTCAGGGTCTTTATCATAACCGCATGAATGTCTGGTTTTGACTTTACGATCATGAAATCATTGTTATAACATTTTAAAGAGGAGCCGTTTTTCCGATTTACTCAAAATCAGGAAAACGGCTTCTCTTTTTATTCTGAATTGACAATGAAAATACAGTATGCTAAACTTAAGCGCAGTTGAAGGGAGAATAAGGATGGCTAAGACATGGATTCCGGAAGGTTATACCTCTGCCCTTGGTCTGTATGACACGCAGAAGGCCATCGGCCAGGTAAAGCAGATTTTTCAGATCAAATTATGTGCGGCTCTGCATTTAAAGCGGGTGACGGCGCCTCTTTTTGTGGACCCGGCTACGGGCCTCAATGACAACTTAAACGGGGTGGAGCGTCCGGTGGACTTTGATATTCCGTCGGTGCATCAGCACGCGGAGGTAGTGCATTCTCTGGCAAAATGGAAGAGAATGGCCTTAAAACAGTATGATTTTTATGTAGGAAACGGCCTGGTCACGGATATGAACGCCATCCGCAGGGACGAGGAGTTGGATAATCTCCATTCTGTTTATGTGGATCAGTGGGACTGGGAGAAGGTCATCGATGAGAGCATGAGAAATACTGCCTATCTGATGGACACAGTCAATCGGATCGTGGGCACCGTCTGCGGCACTTTGGATGAGCTGAAGTGGCAGTTTCCCAAACTGGATCATATTGAATTAAAAAGAGAGGTCACCTTTCTGACCACCCAGCAGCTGGAGGATGAGTATCCGCTTCTTACACCAAAGGAGAGGGAGAATGAAGCTGCGCGCAAATATAAGACTATTTTCCTGATGCAGATCGGCGATGTGATGAAGTCCGGCCAGAGGCATGACGGCAGAGCGCCGGATTACGATGACTGGGCCTTAAACGGCGATCTGATTTTCTGGCACGACACTCTGGGCCAGGCCCTGGAGCTGAGTTCCATGGGCATCCGGGTCAACGCTCAGTCTCTGGCAGAGCAGCTTGTGAAAGCGGGTTGCGAGGACAGGAAAGAATTGCCCTTCCATCGAATGCTGTTAAATAATGAACTGCCGCTGACCATCGGCGGCGGAATCGGGCAGTCCCGCCTGTGTATGCTGCTGCTGGGAAAGGCCCATGTTGGGGAGGTTCAGGTTTCCCTTTGGGATCAGGAGACGATGAAGACCTGCGCTGATGCGGGAGTGGTGCTTTTATAATGGACTGCAAAGAGGTAGAATCCTTATTATCAGAATTTATTGATGGGAAATGCAGCAGAGAACAGAGCAGACAAATACGGGAGCACATCCTGTACTGTCCGAACTGTAAGGAGGAGCTGACCATTCAGTTTCTGGTGCAGGAGGGGATGTCGCGCCTTGACAGGGACGAGGACTTTCATCTGGACGAGGAGATTAACCGCCTGCTGGAGCCGCCGGGGAGAAAGAAGATCAAAATGCCTTTTTCCTGGAATGTATGGACCATTGTGCTGGACGCGCTTACGCTGATCGTGATTGCGGCGGTGGTGCTGTTTTTGCTGTTTCATTAAGGTGGGATGGAATGGGAAGTTTTGCTGATGGTATCCGATTTACCGAAATCGGATTTTCGGCTGTATTTATATTCGATAATGGGAATTTATGGGCAAGCTTGTATTGATTGATGGGATGAGTATTCTGCACAGAGCTTTTTACGGAGTGCCGCTGCTCACCAACGGGGAGGGCCTTCACACCAATGGTGTGTACGGCTTTCTGAATATCATGTTCAAAATATTGGAGGAGGAACAGCCGGATTATCTGGCTGTTGCTTTTGATGTGAAAGCGCCCACTTTCCGGCATCAGTTATATAAGGAATATAAGGGTACCAGAAAAGAGATGCCCTCAGAGCTTTCGGAGCAGATTCCGGTGATGAAGGAAATGCTCTCCGCCATGGGAATCGAAATGTGCGAGCAGCCGGGCCTGGAGGCGGATGATATCCTGGGAACCTTAGCCAATGCCGCTGAGAGGGACGCCCATCAGGTGGCTTTGGTCAGCGGAGACCGGGATCTTTTGCAGATTGCCTCGGACAGCATCAGAATTCTGATTCCCAAGACGAAAAAGGGACACACGGAGGTGGAAACCTATTACGCGAAGGATGTGGAGGCGGCCTACGGCGTTACCCCGAAGGTATTTATAGATTTAAAGGCTCTGATGGGGGATACCTCGGACAATATTCCCGGCGTCCCAAAGGTGGGTCAGGTTACCGCTACCCAACTGCTTCAACAGTTTGGAACCATGGACAATCTTTATGCCCATGTGGATGAGGTGGCCAAAAAGAGCGTCCGGGAGTCTCTGATTGCCAACAGGGATCTGGCCGATTTAAGCCGGGTGCTGGCGACGATTAAGACAGACGGCGACATCAGACTGGATTATGAGAAGGCAAAGGCGGGGAATTATTATACGCCTGAGGCCTATTTATTGTGTAAAAAACTGGAATTGAAAAGTATCATCAAACGCTTTGATGAGGTTTCCACGCAAATTTCTGCGAAAGAGAATAAGTATGCTCTGGAAGTGATCGAAGATTTCGGCAGGGCGGAAGATCTGTTTGCACAATTACTTCGCGGCGGCGAAGCACCGGAGGATGAAAACGCATGCGGTAAATTTCAGGATGAAAGTGCGCAGGACCCATTGCGGACCGTCGGTTCGCAGAATGGAATGCCTGAGACAGACGAGCCTTTGCTGGGCGCATTCCTTCTCCGGGAAAAAAACAGAATTTACGCCATGGCGCTTTCTGACGGGACAGATGCCTGGGTGCTGCCGGTACAGGGCTTTCTGACGCAGGAATATCTGACGGATCAGCTGAGAAAGCTTTCTGAGAAAGAAAGGCTCTCCCTGTTCGGCATCAAGGATTACTATCCATGTCTGAACGAGGACAGAGTGGATGCGTACAGCGATCTGATTATCGCGGCTTATCTTTGCAACCCTCTGAAAAATGACTATGATTCTGTTTCCGTTGCCCGGGAATATCTGGACATGACCATACCGGCTCTGTCGGAGCTGACCGGCAAAAAGAGTCTTTCCGCTGTGTGGGAGGAATTGCCGCAGAAGCTGTATTCCTACGCTGCGGATCAGGCTTTCACAGCTTTCCGGGCATATATGCCTTTGATGGAACGGCTTCAGAGCATGGAAATGATGAAGCTTTATCGGGAAATGGAGATGCCCCTGTCTCTGGTGCTTTATTCCATGGAAAAAGAGGGCGTCATCGCCAGAAAGGAAGAGCTGGCGGTCTACGGGGAGGCTCTTCAGGGACGGATCACGCAGCTGGAGCAGGCCATCTGGCAGCAGGCTGGCCGGGAATTCAATATTCAGTCCCCGAAGCAGCTGGCGGAAATCTTATTTGAAGAAATGAAACTGCCCGGAGGCAAAAAGACCAAGACCGGCTATTCCACCGCTGCGGATGTGCTGGAAAAGCTGGCGCCGGAGTATCCGATTGTAAAGGATATTCTGGAATACCGGGCGCTGACCAAGCTCAAAAGCACCTATGCTGACGGCCTGAGCGCCTTTATTCAGGAGGATGGCAGGATTCACACTATCTATCAGCAGACGGTCACTGCCACGGGCAGACTGAGCAGCACGGATCCCAACCTGCAGAATATTCCCATGCGCACGGAGCTGGGCAGACAGATTCGCAAGGTTTTTGTGCCGAAGCCGGGGTATGTGTTTATGGATGCGGACTATTCTCAGATTGAGCTGCGGGTTCTGGCTCATATGTCCGGAGATGAACACCTGATTGAGGCCTACGCCATGAGCGAGGACATTCACAGAATCACAGCGTCCAAGGTCTTCCACGTACCCTTTGAGGAGGTCACGGATCTGCAGAGACGCAACGCCAAGGCGGTGAATTTCGGCATCGTCTACGGCATCAGCTCCTTTGGTTTAAGTCAGGATCTGTCCATTCCCACCAAAGAGGCCAGAGCTTATATTGACCAGTATTTTGAAACCTACCCGGGGATTAAGAGCTTTCTGGATCAGATGGTGCAGGACGCCAAAGACCTGGGCTACGCCATGACCATGTACGGGCGCAGAAGGCCGGTGCCGGAGCTGAAAAGCAACAATTTTTCCCAACGCTCCTTCGGGGAGAGGGTGGCTATGAACAGTCCCATTCAGGGAACCGCAGCAGACATTATGAAAATCGCCATGATCCGGGTCTGGCAGAGACTGAAGAAAGCGGGACTGGAGAGCCGTCTGATTTTGCAGGTACACGACGAACTGGTCATTGAGACGAAGGAATCCGAAGTGGAGCAGGTCAGGGAAATCCTGTATGACAGTATGAAACACGCGGCACAGCTGCAGGTGGAGCTGCAGGTTGACCTGCACAC
>JAJPYH010000042.1 GCA_021205045.1 Lachnospiraceae bacterium
ACGTTCACATTTTTGTAATACACTATAATTTAAATATTTTTTCAAAAAACAGGCAGTTTCCGCGCGGAAAGCAAACGACCGGACACTGTGAAAGGAGAGCAACTTGAACACCCTGGATCATCTGAGCACACTGGAAGCGGAGGCCATCTATATTATGCGTGAGGTCGCCGCTGAATGTGAAAAACCGGTGATGCTTTACTCCATCGGCAAAGACAGCTCCGTCATGCTGCATCTGGCACGAAAGGCCTTTTACCCGGAGAATTCACCATTTCCATTTCTTCACATTGACACCACATGGAAATTCCATGAAATGATAGAATTCCGCGACGCCATGGCTGAGAAATACGGCCTGGACATGCTGGTTTACACCAACGAGGAGGGCGTCCGCGAGGGCATCAATCCTTTCGACCACGGCACCGCTTATACGGATATCATGAAAACACAGGCCTTAAAGCAGGCCCTCAAAAAATACGGCTTTACCGCGGCTTTCGGCGGCGGACGGCGGGATGAAGAAAAGTCCCGCGCCAAGGAGCGGATCTTTTCCTTCCGCAACACCGAGCAGGCCTGGGATCCCAAAAACCAACGCCCGGAAATGTGGAAGCTGTACAACACCAAAATCCACAAGGGCGAGAGCATCCGGGTTTTCCCTCTGTCCAACTGGACCGAGGCCGACATCTGGCAGTATATCCAGAGAGAGAATATTGAGATCGTTTCCCTGTATTTTGCCAAGGAACGCCCCTGCATTGAACGGGACGGCAATATTATTATGGTGGATGATGACCGCTTAAAGCTCCGCCCCGGTGAAAAGATCGAGTACAAAAAAATCCGTTTCCGCACTCTGGGATGCTATCCGCTGACCGGCGGCATGGAGTCCGACGCGGACACCCTGGATAAAATCATCGCGGAAACTCTGGGCGCCGTCTACTCCGAGCGCACCAGCCGCGTCATCGATCATGAGGCAGCCGGCAGCATGGAGCGCCGCAAGAGGGAGGGCTATTTTTAAATGAAAGACCTTTTAAAATTTCTGACCTGCGGCAGCGTGGACGATGGAAAGAGCACCCTCATCGGCCACATGCTTTACGATACCAAGCAGCTCTACGCCGACCAGAAGCAGGCTCTGGAGCTGGACAGCAAGGTGGGCAGCCGGGACGGGCAGATTGACTACTCTCTCCTGTTGGACGGCCTGATGAGTGAAAGAGAACAGGGCATCACCATCGACGTGGCCTACCGCTATTTTAAGACCACGGAACGCAGCTATATTGTGGCGGACGCTCCGGGTCACGAGGAATACACCAGAAATATGGCTGTGGCAGCCTCCTTTGCCCAGCTGGCTGTGATTTTGATTGATGCCTCCAAGGGCGTCCAGATCCAGACCAGGCGGCACACCCGCATCTGCTCTCTCATGGGCATCCGGGATTTCGTGTTCGCAGTCAACAAAATGGACATGGTGCGCTACGATCACAAGTGTTTTAAGGAGATTACCAACACCATCCAGCAGATGACCAAGCCTTTCCCCATAGACAGTCTGGCCATCATCCCCGTGTCAGCCACCGTGGGCGACAATATTACCGCCAACTCCGCCCGGATTTCCTGGTATCACGGCCCGTCGCTTTTAGAATACCTGGATCAGGTGGAGATTGCCGGACCCATCGATCAGGATTTCACCATGCCTGTGCAGAGAGTGTGCCGACCCAACCTGAATTTCCGTGGCTATCAGGGGCAGATTGAGAGCGGCGTCATCCATGTAAATGATGAAATTAAAAGCCTTCCCAGCGGGGAGACCGCCAAGGTCACCGATATTCTGTGCGGCTTTGAGCATGTGGACCGGGCCATCTCCGGCCAGCCGGTCACCCTACAGCTAAACCGGGAAATCGATATTTCCAGAGGCTGCGTGCTGGTGATGGGCAAGGGCCACCCCATCAGCAAGGACTTCACCTGTACTCTGCTGTGGATGGACGAAACGCCCATGATTCCCGGCATCAATTATATTTTAAAGCTTGGCACCAAAATGACCAACGCCACCGTTATGGACATTCAGCACAAAATCGATATCCATACCGGCAGCCATATTCCGGCGGACAAGTTGTACAAAAATGAGATCGCCGAATGCAGCCTGGTGGTCTCCGACAAGATCATTCTGGATACCTTTGAGGCCAGCCGCACCATGGGCGAGCTGATCTTAATCGACCAGGTCACCCACCGGACAAGCGCCTGCGGCACCGTGAAGACCACCACCGCCGGCTACGGCGACCTGTTCTGGCAGAATTTTGATATTACCAGGGATACCCGCTCCATGAACCTGGGGCAGAAGCCTCTGACCATCTGGTTTACCGGGCTTTCCGGCTCCGGCAAATCCACTCTGGCCAACGCCCTGGAAAAGCGGCTTTATTCCATGAATAAACACACCATGGTGCTGGACGGCGACAATATCCGTCTGGGCTTAAACCGCGACCTTGGCTTCTCTGAGGGCGACCGGATTGAGAATATCCGCCGGATTGCCCAGGTGGCGAAGCTGATGAATGACGCCGGACTGATCGTGCTGACTGCCTTCATCTCCCCCTACCGCAGAGACCGGCTAAGCGCCCGCCAGATCATCGGCGACTCCTTCATTGAGGTCTTCGTCAACACCCCGTTGGAGGAATGCGAGAGCCGGGACACCAAAAATCTCTACCGCAAGGCGCGCCGGGGCGAGATCAAGGATTTCACCGGCATCAGCAGTCCCTATGAGACGCCGGAGCAGGCGGAAATCGTAGTGGAGACCGTGGGACGCTCCGTGGAGGACAGCGTCAACGATATTATGGAAAAGCTCGCGCCTTATCTGGATCATCCGTTCTGACGCTTTGTTCAACAAGATCATCGAACGGCCATCATCCCGATGGTACTCATTCAGGGCGGATCGGCGGCTTCGCCGTCGGTCCCGGCACTGCCCGCCCGGACGCCGGTCCGGACAACACCTTAAACCGGAGGAATTCTATGGAGCCGTCATTTATATGCATTGGATTTCAGAAATGCGGAACCACATCTCTTTATGACTTACTGAAAAAAAACAAAAACGTTTACCTCACCGAGGATGTGAAGGAACCCATGTTTTACCGGGTCCCCTTCATGCGCGCCTTTCTGGGGCGGAAATGGTACTGCCACAGATATTTCGGACATTATGTGGAAGCCGTTCTCGGCAAAACCGACAATGCCTGCGAGGTGGGACTGATCACGGGAAGACGGGGACATGTGGAGAGCCCGGAGTCCGGCTCTGCGGCCTGCTGTTCCAAAGATGAAAACGATACTGACTCACAGGATTTGTCCTCCTGCGCTAAGGCGGAGGCAGACTGCTGCCCCGGGGAAACATCTGCGAAATTCGAAAGCCCTGCGACAGCATCCCACAGGCAATCTCAGACAGGCCGCCACCGGCTGATTGCCGGGGAAGTCAACGCGGGTCTCGGTTACAAAAACTGCACCAAATGGATTGGAAAGGATTTCGCTCCCAACACAAAACTGATCTTTATGATGCGGGATCCGGCTGACCGCTGCTATTCCGCCTACAAATATTTCCTGGCTCTGGGCTTTCTGCCCGTGTCCGCCGTGGCCTATGACTTAAAGCACGGCCACGCAAAAGGCTTTGACCACTACGTTCGTTCCGTCCTCTGCCACAAGGACCGCCGCCGGGACATCATGAAAAAGCACTTCAAATATATGTGCTTTTCCCAGGGAAATTATGCCACACTCATCAAAGAATACCTGCGCTATTTTCCCAGATCCAACATGAAATTTGTCTTTTTTGAGGATTTCGTGACCGATCAGGAAGCAGTGACAAAGGACATCATGCATTTCTGCGGAATTCCGGAGGACGATCACATGGTCTTCCCGGTCAAGAGCAACGAGACCAATTTCCGCGCCATTGCTCCTCTCTCCCCAAAATACCTGCAGTTCATGCAGGCACTGTATTATCTTTTCTTTGAGTTCTGGAGCCTGGGGCGGCGCTGTCCCTCGTTTTTCAACGGATTTATGAGTTTTTACGACTGGTCCATGGAGCACTTTACCCGTCCGGACACCGGCAGCGAAAAAATGCTCCCTGAGACGCGCAAGCTCTTAAACCGCTACTATCGCCGCCAGATTGAACAGGTGGAGGACATAACCGGACGCAAAGCGCCGGCGCGCTGGGCCAGGACGGAGTGAGCGCCCTGTCTGAGGCTGCCGGAGACCAAAAATCGTCACAGGTCCCCTCACCTAATGCAGAGTGAACGCCCTGTCTCACGCCCCCTGAGACCGCAGCGTCTTAAAGGGCTGCAATACAGCCCCTCGCCGAGGCAAATTTACGGGACAAATTCACGGACGCAAATTTTGAAAAACGCGGTCGCGATTTTTCAAAAATCCTCTGTCAAGCATTTTTGAAAATGTCCCGA
>JAJPYH010000049.1:0-2014 GCA_021205045.1 Lachnospiraceae bacterium
GTCCCAAAAAACGGACTTAAAGGCTTAACGACCCAATTACTGACTAACACCTTTCCTTTATAAGCAGCTCTCATAATATACGAACTGCCTCAAGTATTTACTTGTCTATCGCTATCTTTTGCTGTCAAGCAAGGTTTTCCTTTGTGAGCAGTTCTCATAATATACGAACTGCCTCCTGGATTGATCGATGGAGGTTATGCTCCGTGGGCTGCCTGGATAGCTTTGCGGATTTTGTCGGGGTCTTTGTATTTGTCGGTCTCGACGCCGCTGGAGATGTCCACCATGGAGGGGTGGTACTTCCTTATGACCTCGGGGATGTTTTCGGGGGTGAGGCCGCCGGCAAGGATGTAGGGGCGGTGAAAGCTTCGATAGTCTCCGGGATCGGGGGTTGGATCGGGGCTCTCAGCTGCGGCGGCGCTCTGGTCGGATCCGGTATCCGGCTGGCGTCCGGACTGTTTTGGGACGCGCTCCCGGGCTGATTGGGTCAGCAGGCTGTGGTCGAAGCACTGGCCGGTGCCGTAGCCGTTGTCCAGCAGGATTTGATCCGCTGTGGAAGGCTGTGCTTTTTGCAGGTCGTCCAGGGAACGGACCTTGAAGGCTTTCCAGAGGGGGACGCTGGGCAGAAGGGTTCGAAGTTCAGCGACGTCCTCTTCCGTCTCCTGGCCGTGAAGCTGGACAATCCGGATGGCGCCGGAATGAACATATTCCGCGATTTTGGCCGGGGCTTCGTTGACGAAGACGCCAACTGTGGGGATGCGGGGATCCATCCGTCTGCGAAGGGCGCAGGCCTCCTGCAGAGTCACGTACCGGAAGCTTTTTCCCCAGAAAATAAATCCGGCATAGTCCGGCAGGTATTCATTGATGTAATCCACGTCCTGAGGGCGGCGGATGCCGCAGATTTTAATCTGGACAGACATGTCCTTACCTCCTGTATTCCGGCAGAGTCAGCGAATTCGATCTGCTTCGTTTTTTCTCAATCCTATACAAGCTGCGTTCGCGCTCAATCATGCTCTCCGTTCCGCCAAATCTCTCTTTCTGCTCAGAACGGCTTTATTGAGCTGTATCCGCACGGCCAGCCGCGGCATGAAACTCCTTAAGCCTTGCCTTCTTATCAAGCGCCCGCATCAGGGCTTCGCCCACCAGCACCGCGTCCGCTCCCAGGGCGGCCAGGGACTTCACATCCTCACAATCCCTGACGCCGGATTCCGCCACAAAGGTCACATCTCTGGGAATCAGCTCCCGCAGTTTCGCCGCGTTGCTAAAGTCCACGGTGAAGTTTTTCAGGTTCCGGTTATTGACACCCACCAGTCTGGCTCCGGCCTCCAGGGCGGAAGCAATTTCCACCTCGTCGTGAGCCTCCACCAGGGCGCTGAGGCCCAGTTCATCGCAGATTTTCAGATAGTCCCGCAGGGTCGCCGTGTCCAGAAGAGCGCAGATCAGCAGCACTGCGTCCGCCCCCATCAGCTTCGCCTCATAAATCTGGTAGGCGTCCACCGTGAAATCCTTGCGGATCATGGGCAGTGTGATGGTCTGCCTGATCTGCCGGAATATTTCATCGGAGCCCAGAAACCACTTAGGCTCGGTCAGGCAGGAGACGCAGTCCGCGCCAGCCTCCTCATAATCCTTCGCAATCTCCAGATAGGGGAAGTCCTCCGCTATGATGCCCTTGGAGGGGGAGGCCTTTTTGACCTCACAGATGAAGGAAAGGCCGGGCTTTTGCAGTGTTTTCTCAAAGCAGAAAAAATCCGCGCTTCCGTTTTGCCGCTGCTCTTCTACAAGCTGCAGAGCCTGTTGTTGAATTTCTTCCATTGATTTCTGCTCTTTTGCCCGGGCCACGCGGACCCGGGAGTAAGCAGCCAGTTCGTCTAAGATCATTTTATCACCTGTCATCTGAATTTTCTGACCTGCCAACGGTCGGCCAACGATCAGCAGCCGGTCAGACAGGATTCCATTCAATGATTATTGTCTTATTGCTTTGACGCCTCAATGTGCGCCTCCGGCTTCGCCTTCGCCG
>JAJPYH010000049.1:2114-4386 GCA_021205045.1 Lachnospiraceae bacterium
CGCCTCCGGCTTCGCCTTCGCCGCACCGGTGTCGGTCAGCTCCGCCGCCATCTTCAATAAATATTCCTTACTGCTTTGACGCCTCAATGTACGCTTCCAGCTTCGCCTTCGCCACACCGGAGTCAATCAGCTTCGCCGCCATCTTCACACCCTCGGCCATGTCCTTCGCCACGCCGCCGATGTACAGGCCCGCGCCCGCGTTCAGCAGCACGGTATCTCTCTTCGGACCCTTTTCGCCGTTCAGAATGGCCAGGGTGATGGCTGCGTTTTCCTCAGGGGTGCCGCCCACCAAATCGGCCTTTTCACATCTGGCAAAGCCGAAATCCTCCGGTTTCACGATGTATCTGGTGAAGGTGCCATTGTTATTTTCACACACCAGGGTATCGCAGCAGGTGGAAAGCTCATCCAGCTTTGCGGTGCCGTAGACGGCCACGCTTCTCTTCACTCCCAGGTTGTAGAGCACCCGGCTCATGGGCTCTAAGAGGCTCTCATCGTACACGCCCAGCACCTGCATGGTGTTGTGGCCCGGATTGGTCAGAGGGCCAAGGATATTGAAGATGGTGCGCACGCCCAGCTCTTTTCTGACAGGGCCCACATACTTCATGGAGGTGTGATATTTCTGCGCAAAGAAGAAGCAGTAATTCAGCTCCTGCAGGGTTTTCACACAGTTGGCAGGTTCCTGGTTGACGTCCACGCCCAGAGCCTCCAGGCAGTCCGCGGCGCCGCTCTTTGACGAGGCTGCTCGATTGCCGTGCTTGGCTACCTTCACGCCGCCTGCCGCGATGACCAGGCCTGCGGTAGTGGAAATGTTAAAGCTGCCTGCGTTGTCTCCGCCGGTGCCCACGATTTCCAGCACGTCCATGTCATGCTCCACCTTCAGGGCGTGGGAGCGCATGGTGACGGCGCTGGCAGTGATTTCTTCGATGGTCTCGCCCTTGGTTTCCAAGGCGGTCAGGAATCCGGCGGTCTGCACCTGGCTGGTAGCGCCGGTCATGATTTCATCCATGCAGGCCACGGTTTCATCGTAGGTCAGGTTCTGTCTTTGAATGAGTTTGGCGGTTGCTTCTTTGATCATTGGTTTATGCTCCTTTTCTTATTATTGATGCTTCGTTTCCGGAACCGTCACTGAAAAAAAAGAACGGCTCATGCTATTCTAGCTGAAATCGCCTTATCTTTTTTTCAGCGCCGTTTCCTGCCTTAAAGCAATTTAAATTTACATTTGACATTTCAGTCTGCTTCAAAACCTTTTTTTAATCGTTTACAGTTCCCGGCTTATTTGAAAGGACTGTCAATCTCCCGCGTATACACCAACGGGATGAAATTCACAGCCTGTGTGAGATTGACGGATTCTGTTGATATCTTTCAAGGTAGCTGTATGAGTTATATTTTCAGAAAGTTCTCGATAATCCGCATCCCTTCCGGAGTGAGGATGGATTCTGGGTGGAACTGGACGCCATAGATGGGGTAGTCTTTGTGCTCCACGGCCATGATCTCGCCGTCGGTGGTGGTGGCCGTTACCTTCAGGCAGTCCGGCATGGTTTCGGGCAGGGCAGCCAGGGAATGGTATCGGGCGCCCCGAATCACCTCAGGCAGGCCGCAGAACAGGGGACATTCGGTATCCAGGCGGATGTCGGACTGTTTGCCGTGCATCAGCTGTTTTGCGTAGCTGATGGTGGCGCCGTAGGCCTCGCAGATGGACTGGTGTCCCAGACAGACGCCCAGGGTGGGGATGTTCTGCGAGATGGTTTTCGCCACCTCCACGCAGACGCCGGCCTTCGCGGGGGTGCCCGGTCCCGGCGACAGGATAATGTGGCTGGGAGTCAGGGCCGCGATCTGCTCCAGGGTCATCTCGTTGTTGCGGATGACCCTGATGTCCGGCTGGATGGTTCCCACAAACTGGTAGAGGTTGTAGGAAAAGCTGTCGTAATTATCAATCAATAAAATCATTGGGCATGTCTCCTTTATCCTGAAAGGGTATGATACCCCGGACTGCTTCACGCAATCCGATCTCACGCCCCGTACTTCGCCGCCTGCTGTCTAATCAGCTCTGCATCCTCAAAATAATTGATCCGCATGGCGCTCTTCACTTCCGAAAGGGTCTGGGCGGCGGTTTCTCTTGCTGCGTCGGTACCGGCCTTCAGCACATCGAAGACCGCAGGGATATCCTTTTCCAGTTCCTTTCTGCGATTACGGATGGGCTCCAGGGTTTCCTGCATGACGTTATTGAGGAAGCGCTTCACCTTCATGTCGCCCAGGCCGCCTCTTACGTAGT
>JAJPYH010000105.1 GCA_021205045.1 Lachnospiraceae bacterium
GCATCACCGCCTTGCCTGTAATGTCGCCAGCTGCGGCGCATTCTTCTGGAGTACAGTCTTATACTACCATGGAGTGACAAAATCCGCAAGATGAGAAGTCGGTATCATTGTGAAAACCTTCTTAACATTAAGAACCAATCCTAAACAGCTGTGGCATTCAGAATTCCTCCCTCCTGAGAAAATTCGAGGATCAGATGGGCGTTATTTCGTATCAGCTTTTTAAAGTATTGAATTTCTGATTCTGAATAACCGTGAATATTTTCCCATTTGTATTCCGAAAGCCAGCATATGGCGTTATGAAAACCATCTTTTATATCCGGCGTTTCAATGTAAACCTTGACCCGCCCGTCGGATTTCATCTCTGAGTGGGTAATATAAATTGAAATCAACGGTGTTTGTATCAGTGGAATATAAAGAAACTCTTAAAATTTATGATACAACTTGGACACAATCCGGCCTTATACTTAAACGAAACATGGATTGTCTCACACATGATTGGAGCAGGGAGAAAAATGGTGAAAAATATATTCAGAAGATTTGTTGCGGCGACTCTTAGCGCAACTTTGATTTTATCACTGGCGGGCTGCAATGGTATCACAGGAAATAAAACAGATTCGTCGGCACAGCAGGGAGAGAATGAAGCGGCAGACTCGCAGAATATTGAAAATTACGCTGTTTCGGAGACAACTCTGGAGGCGCTGAACGACTACGCCGAGGTGGGAGAAGGCGGCATCTTCTATGATATGGCAGTGTATGATGACCGGATTTATCTGGTGTATGCCAGAAACGGCAGGCGGCTTGGGACCAGCAGCGGAAATCTGATCTATTATTCGTCCTGGGATCTGGAGGAGAATCAGCTTTCGGATGTGATGTTTCTGGATACCGGCGAGAACCTTGCATCGAAGGTGATGTCAGATACGGGGGAGAATGCTGTCTCAGATGTAAAGTTGAATGCCGGGCATTACCCGGCTGAATAATGAAATCCTCACCGGGGAGGGGCCGGACCTCTTTTTTAATGATATCGCGGGGAGCTTTGATTTTGACAGCTACGCAAAGCAGGGCATGCTGGCGGATTTCTATGAGCTGATGGAGGCGGATCCGGATTTTGAGAGGTCGGATTATCTGGAGAATGTGTTTGAGGCCTTTGAGACAGATGGCGGCCTTTATGAGCTGGTGCCGGAATTTCAGCTGTACACCTGCCTTGGCAAGCGGAGGATTTTGTGGCGGCGGGCTTTCCCGGCGAGAGCGGAGTCAGTTCCCTGATCATTTCCTGCGGCTCCTTTGCCATTTCCTCCTCCGGTAACGTTAAGGGAGCCTGGGAGTTTGTGAAGATGTTTTTATCCGAGGAGGAGCAGATGCCGGACGACGACCTTCTGTTTTCCTATGGAATCCCGGTTTTGAAGGCGGCGGTGAAGGAAGTAACCGACAGGATGACACAGCTCGATTACCATACGGTGGACGGGGAAAAGGTGTATTACGCCTATGAGACAAGCGTGGGCGGCGTGGTCATGGAGATTGAACCGGCCAGCCAGGAGCAGGCTGGCCGCTGGTATGAATACCTGTGCAGCGTCAACCGCAGGCTCAGCTGGAATTATGAGGATGTGATGAGCATTGTGCTGGAGGAGACCGGCGCGTATTTTGCCGGGCAGAAGAGTGCGGAGGATGTGGCGCAGATCATTCAGTCCAGGGTGAGCATTATGCTCAGCGAGGGGGAGTAGGGCGGAAAGCTTCCGGCTTTCTTTGGGGTTGGATGCTCAAATGAGCATCCAACACAGGATAACCTGGGCCTTACTCATCCTTTTTACCACAGTTGGGCAGTGATAGCAATAACATAAATCCATTTTATAATTTTGTTACCCAAAACATCTTATTTTCAGCTGCAAAGATGGGAAAAATGTGTTTTTTTGAAAGAAATTTTCCGGAAAAATGTGCAGAATATTCTTTGAAAAGCCGGAAAAATGTGTTATGCTGTGATGGACTTCTCAGAGAGGACGGTGAAATGCATGAAACGAAACGCAATGCAGGACTTGCTTAGATGGAAATCCAGTGAAGATCGTAAACCCCTGGTGCTCAAGGGCGCGCGGCAGGTCGGTAAAACATGGCTTATGAAGGAGTTCGGGCAGAATTATTACGAGAGCTGTGTTTATTTCAACTTTGATGAGGAGGATGAACTGAAATCCATCTTTGAGACCAACAAAAATCCTCAGCGCATTATTGAGCTGCTGTCCCTGATTTCAGAGAAGAAGATCCTTCCGGGGGAGACGCTGATCATTTTTGATGAAATTCAGGAATGTCCTCAGGCGCTGAATACGCTGAAGTATTTCAGGGAGAAGGCGGGCGATTATCATGTGATCGCTGCAGGCAGTCTGCTGGGCACACTTCTGGCAGAACCGAAGTCATATCCGGTCGGCATGGTGAATCTGCTGAATGTGTATCCGCTTGGCTTTGATGAGTTTCTGGAAGCGGTAAATCCTGCTCTTTTCACATATTATGACAGTATTCAGAAGGGGCAGCAGATTGAAGACATTTTTCATAGCCGTCTGCTTGAGGAATATAATCACTACCTGATCATTGGCGGTATGCCTGAATGTGTTGCATCATGGCTGAAATACAAAGATCCTGCCAAAATCAGCCAGATACAGAGAGAACTGATCGAGGTTTATGAAAATGACTTTTCCAAACATAATGGGAAGGTGAACAGCGGGCGGATCCTCATGGTGTTTCGCAGCATCGTCACTCAGTTTGCAAAACCCAATGAGAAGTTTATGTACGGAGCGGTCCGCGAGGGCGGCAGGGCGAGGGACTTTGAGGAGGCCATCGAATGGCTTGTTTCAGCCGGTATGTTGAATCGCGTCTATAATGCTTCCAAAATGGAGCATCCTTTATCCACCTTTGACAGGCTGGATCAGTTTAAGCTTTTTGTCTTTGATACGGGACTTCTCAAGCATATGGCGGGCATTGATAACAGTGCTGTTCTGCTGAAAGCAGATTATCAGTTTAAAGGACCACTGACGGAAAACTTTGTCCTGCAGCAGCTTCGCGGACAGTTTGAGGTTGAACCCCGGTATTTCTCTGACAGAACCGGGGAGATTGATTTTGTGATTCAATACGGAACGGAAATCATCCCGGTGGAAGTAAAAGGCGGGGAAGATAAGTCGGCTCCGTCTTTTAAGAGATATGTTGCTGATCATAAACCGGAATACGCGATCAGATTTTCAAAGCGCGGGTATCGGAAGGATGGAGCTGTTACCAACCTTCCTCTGTATCTGGCCAGCAGGGCCAGAACGTTTCTGTAAAATCATAATGCTGTAAAATAATGATGCGGTAAAATAAGAGAGCTGCCGTTTTATCGGTGAAAGGAAACGTTTTGATCGCGTTCCCTTTCATAAACCGTATAAAGCGGAAGCTCCTTAATTATACTTCATTTGATAAAATACTTCTTCTGTGTCATTGCTGCTCTGTTGAATTGCAGCTGCATTGACATAAATTATTTTGCCTTCTCGTCTGCGGCTTCCTCAGCGGCAGCTTCCGCGTCCGCAGCCGAGATATTCGGCTCCGCGCTGAGCACTACAACAGCGTCTTTTCTGGTGGTCAGTTCCACGTTGGGATCGGAAGCGATGGGCAGGTCGCCTACCTTGACGGTATCGCCGGGCTTCATATTCTCCACATTGATCTCGATGGTCTCCACAAGAGCGGAGGGCAGAGCCTTATAGGCGATCTCCGACAGAACAGTCTGGACGATGCCGTTCTGCACCTTTTCATGATTGAGCAGAATTACCTCCGCCACGGAGTGAACCTTTTCCGTGCTCACCAGAGCCTGGAAATCTACCTCATCGTAGCGCTTGAGTGCGGCATTATAGTGAATTTCCTTGATCAGAACGTCCATCTGCTGGCCTTCCACGTCCAGATAGAGCTGGCCGCCCTTTTTCTTGGTCTTGAGGATGCGCTCGGCTTCCCTGGCTTCCATCTGAATGGGGATGGAGCCCTCAATCTCCCGGCCGATGATATTGCCGGTGACATAGCCCTCGCGCCTTAATTTCTTTGCTTTTGTTGACAGGTCTCTTTTTTCAGCTTTTAAAGTATCCATATTACCTCTTCCTCCAAATTCTGATTGCTCGCAGACTGCCATGATGTGAACCCGTAAGATCAATGCCGGAGACTGTATTCCGTAAAATTGCCTGCTGGCATAAGAGTCCGCCGGATATTTTGCCGGAGACTTCGCCGAAATACATTCTGCTCGGTGACACGGGTTATAAGATAAGTCGATGTCTGTTGGTGTTTTTCTGTTACAGCTGTATTATAACACTTATAAAAAAGAATGGTGTTAGTCAGCAAAAGGGTCGTTCGATCAGATCAGCAGTAAACCAGCCTGCC
>JAJPYH010000247.1 GCA_021205045.1 Lachnospiraceae bacterium
AGTCGGGGCTAATGTTAAAGATTTTTCGGGACATTTTCAAAAATGCTTGACACCGTCTTCGTCTTTTCCATGGTACCCCAAATCTTTTTGCGTTTATTCAGCAAAGGCCCCCAAAAAACCTGCTGCTGTTTTTTCTGTATTTAATCCGATATTGCCTCTTCCTGATCCGGCGTCAGCGCGCCATTGCTCTGATCCTGTTCGCAGATATCATTCCCCTGATACCGTGTCCGGGCATCGTTCCCCGCTTCCTGCGCCGGTATCCCTTCCTCCCTGATCACCGCCAGGCATTTCTCCAGATAAATCTTATTGGAGAGAGCAAAAACAACGCTGCGCAGCATGGTCTTTTCATCGAAAGGATCGGTTCCAATCTCCGCGGGGGTCTGACTGAGCCCGAACACATAGGCCAGTGCGCTCTCCAGCTCCACGCAGAAATAATCATAAGCCTTCTGAGGAGAATAGGTCTTTTGCTGCAGCTCTATCATCTGCTTGAGGTCATCCAGGCTCAGCACACTCTTGGCCGCCGCGATAAAGATCAGATAGGCGATCTGATCCCGGTCATACTGCTTTTTATACGGGTTGATGATCAGCTTTTTCTTTACATAGTTGGACACCATGGAATTGGTGATGCAGTTTTCCTGGATGGGCGCGAGCATATCTGAAATATAGCGGGTCACCTGCTCCAGATATAGCCCTACCGTTGGAATCTGATGATAACGGGGAAGCTTAAAGCTCCGCACATCAGCCACCAGTTTTTCTTTACCTGTGTCTGTCATAATTATTTTTACGCTTTCTTACGTATTTATTCTTTTTCTATTGCAGTCTACCACACTACTCAAAACGCCGCAACAGCTTAACCCGAAAAGTCAGGAAACTTTATAAAAATTTTATTGGCGTGAGATAACAGGTTGTATATAATATAAACGGTTTTTGAAAACCGTTTATATGCTATCTGAAACGCATTCAAGAGAAGGAACCATATCTTGACAAAATATATCAAATATCCAGAAAGGCTCTCACCTCATCCAGCTTTTTCTCCGCGTCTCTTCTGCCCAGATCATACAGTGCCTGCAGCTTTGCCGGATCGTGCTCTGTGCGGCTCACATCCGGCGTCTCGCTGGGCCGGATGACCAGCACCTCTCCCTTCTTTTCCAGATCAGAAATGACATCCAGGGTATGATTATAGCGCTCACTGCGCATCTCCACGGCCTTCGCCAGATTGGGATATTTGTGTAAAAGCAGGCACTGAGCCTTCGTAAAACCGCCGTTTTTCTTGCGGTATCCTTCCGGCCTTGTCTGAATCACGATATTTTTCTCATAGCCGATGCTCCGGAACCACTCAATGGGAATGGAATCGGTGACGCCGCCGTCTAAAAGCCGCAGGCCGTCCACCTCCACCACTCTGGACACAATAGGCATGGAGGCCGAAGCCTGCATATAAATCATGTCATGCTCATCCGATTTATCATACAGATAATAATAGGGCTCTCCCGTATCCACATTCGTACAGGTCACATAAAACTTCACAGGATTATTGCAGAAGGTCTCCACATCAAAAAGATCATACTTCAGGGGAATGTCGTGGTAACAGAGCTTCGGCTCGTACAGATCGCCGTATTTCAGCCAGGAAGCAATGGTTCCGTACCGCTGATCCTTACAGAATCTGAGATTATAACGGATGGAGCGGTCAATCTGCCTGGACTTGTAATTACAGCCGAAGCAGGCCCCCGCGGACACACCCACCAGACCGTCCACTTCAATCTGATTTTCCATAAATACATCCAGCACCCCGGCGGTGAAAAGCCCCCGCATGGCGCCGCCCTCCAGAACCATTCCTGTTTTCATATTTACTCCTTGTCTCACTATTCAAACTTTGGATAAGTCCCAACGCCGAAGGCGCCCCGTCCCAGATGGACGCAGGTACTCAGAGGCAGGGGAAAATACTCCACCTGATGCTTCGGAAAAGCCTCCCTGACCTCCGCCATATAGCATTCTCTCTCTTCCTGAGTCAGGCCGGAACCGGCCGTCACCACCACCACGTTGTCCTCTCCGCCGAACCGGGTCTCAATATCCTTTTTGATGGTGTCTATCATCACGGAAATGCCCTTTTTCATGCTTCTGGCCATGGCAAAGGAATCCAGCTTGTCCCCCTGAATGGACAGCACCGGTTTGATATGAAGGGCCGTGCCGATGGCAGTCACCGCCGGGGTGATGCGCCCTCCTTTTTTCAGAAACGAAAGGGTATTCACGGTAATATAAATGCTGGCGTCATAGGCGGTCTTCTCCAGAATTTCCTTAATCTGCGCTGCTGTCCTGCCTAACGACGCCAGCTTCCTGGCATGCATGGCAGAAGCCCACTGGGTCACGGAGATGCGATGATTATCCGCCACATACACCTTCCCCTCGTACTCCTCGGAAAGAGCGATGGCCGTGGCACAGGACTCGCTTAAGCCGCTGGACATGGGGATGTAGATGATTTCGTCATAGCCCATCTGCAGAACCCGCTCCCAGGACTCCATCACATCCACAGGTGAGGGCTGGGATGTGGACACGTTTTTGTCCGAATACAGTGCCTCAAAAAACGCCTCACTGTCAATGTCTCTTCCTTCATAATAAGTCCTTTCGTCAATGATGATGGGCATCGCCACCATATGGATCCCATAATTCTCAGCGTCGCATTCCATCATGCCGCTGTTTGTGTCTGTCATTACAGCTGTTTTCATTTTTCCTCTTTTCCCCCGTCATATATTGTTCTTTTATACCCCATATCCCTGAAACTGTCTTTTTCTGATCCGGCAGTACCAGGGATATATCATCTCCGTGACGGCGCAGTATTTGTCCGTCAGGCATACAATCCAGCTCTCCTCGTGCATCGGCGGCACCACGGTCAGCGGAAACATATGCCGCCGGATGATATCCTCCTCCACCATATTCAACGGATAATCCTCCCTGGCGTTGACCAGCGCCCGGAAGGGATGATGAAAGCCATGCAGCCGATGACTCCCGTCCTTCTCATGCCAGTCATACAGGAAATAATCATGTAAAAGCGCCCCCCGAAGCAGCGATTCCTCATCGATTTTCCATCCCAGCCAACGGGAAAGGGACAGGCTTTTGTCTGCCACATGAATGCTGTGCTCGTAGACCGTCACGCTTCCGTGCTGCATATAATGACGCTCCTGTCGGAACCGGCCGTCACGTTCTAACTCCCTGACGATCACCTTCAGTTCATCTCTCATTTCTTCTCCTCGTCCATCTGACTTATATTGCCGCTGCTCTTCACTAAATCTCCGCCAGTCCGTTCATTTCCATTCTGTGTGATCACGCTCCATATATCCTGGCCTGTCAATCTGTGGTCACACTTCACACTTCCTGGCCTGTCAGTCTGTGATCACACTGCATATATCCTGGCCTGTCAATCTGTGATCACACTGCATACTTCTTAGCCATTTTGCGATCACGCTCCACGCTTCCATCAGCCGATCCATGGTACACGCCGCATTGGCCGGGCTGGTGGAGGGCAGGCGTTCACATTTTCTCCCTGTCATCGGCCACAGATATTTCTGATACAGCTCATAGGCCTTGCCGCCGTTCACATAGATTCTCTCAATATTCGTCCGCTCCAAAAGCCAGGGCAGATCCACCGGCACTACATTTCTGATGGAGCTGTCGCTGGACCCGATGATATCGCACTCCGCAATCACATCCCACAGAGCAATCTGATTTCTCAATAAAAAGGCCTTCTTTTCCTCCACCGTCTCCGGCGGCGGCTCATGAGCCAGATTTGTCAACACCTTCCAGAAACGATTTTGCGGATGCCCGTAATAAAACTGCTGCTCCCGGGATTTCACCGAAGGGAAGCTTCCCAGGATCAATATTCTTGAATTTTCATCAAAAACCGGCCCGAATTCATGCCGCAGCCGTTGGTATTTTGTTGATTCATTCATGACGCCAATTACCGTTCTTTCCGACAACCGCCTTCCGCTTTCTGTTCTTCCGTCCTTCGGGTCCGCCTGCCTCATGGATGTTTTTCGTGTCATTCATCCTCCTGACAGCTTTCTCCGGAACCGTTTCCGAAGCCCCATTCATCCTGATAGCTCTTCCCCCAGCTGTCTCCCCGGTCAAGCTTCCAGTCTCTCCCTGCAAAGGCGTGCAGGACGCCGCAGGCCACCAGCACAGCAATTCCCAGCAAAAGCCCCAATACTCCCATCACAAAGCCTCCGATCCGGTGTGCCCCAGGGCATTCACCCTTTCTATACTACTATCATTGCGGGCTTTTTTCAAGAAAAAAAGGACAGCCACCACAAAAAGTATAAGCCATTTATGATAATGTCCTTATATACCACAAGAGAAAATGTCCCA
>JAJPYH010000240.1 GCA_021205045.1 Lachnospiraceae bacterium
TGAATTGTATGAATTATGTATACAATTCTTTTTGCTTATTTCGTTCAATATATTTTTGGGAAATATCTTTTATACATCCCGTCAGAACTCACCTGGCATCAGTTCCATCGAATATTTTTCAACTGCGGTCATCAGTTCAAACTGCTCGCCTATGTCCGTTACGTCTATGACAATCAGGCATTTATGAAGCCAGGGCATATTCTCAACCATACTTTTTATCAATGCATTTATTTCTATACTTGTCAACTGAGCAATAGATATATATACAGAATATTGCCGATGGGCAAACCCGTTTTCATACATAAAACTGCTGATGTCTCTCCATGCCTTTTTGTAATATTGAGGGTTTAATGCCACCTTATGTCGCGGATAGAACTCCTTTAAACTTCTGTCGCTCAAATCAAAAGTGATCTGCTTATGTACCGGTTTTCTGAATAAAAGCAGGTCATCTCTCATGAGCTTTCAGCGTCCTCCTCCTTCTGTTTCTCTCCAGTATTTCTCTCATCCTGGGCAGCTGAGGCAGCAAATCCTCCGCCAGGTCATTTTGAAAATAAAGACAAGACAACAAACTGTCTGCGAACCACTCGCACTCCAGAAATGCAAGGGTAATCGCCCACATATTTCCATAATCCCATCTGCTCCCCTGATCCGCGAACGCCAGAACATCATCATCTGAAATGCACTTCAGGCCATTCTTTTCATAATCTGATTTTACAATATCATACAGCTGTTCCTTACCATATCCATTCCTGCGCAGAGCTTCTTCATCAAAGGTGAACTCCATTCTCAATTTTGCCATAATACCGGTCTCCCAATCATTTTATTTTCACCATTTTCGCAGCGATTACGCTTCTCTTTTGTATATGCCAAAATCAGTATACCACACTATTCCGGCTGAACAGACGATTTATCGACCCAATTTGAAATGTTCCACCTGTGCAGTTGCAATTCAATATCCCTACAGATCCAGAGCCGTTATATCAATCTCCCCTGTAACCATTTCTCCTCTGGCGTTGTCATAGAAGGAATAGACGATTTTGTCGCCGGATACCTCCAGGGCAGGGGACATCTCCTGACTGCTGATGGTCAGCTCTCCGATTTCTGAATAGCAGCCGATCTGCAGATCTGCATCGATATAATACATCCTGTAAAGATTGAAATTGGACGCCCCGTACTGGCCGATCAGCACCTCCATGCAGCCGTCGGAATTCAGGTCTGTCACCTGTAAGTCAAAGCTTTCCTGAAAGCAGAGGGTTGTGCCCCCTTGCGGGGAGCTGATACCGGCTCAGGACTGTGGCGCAGCCGGATTCCATGACCACCAGCTCATACTCTCCCGTCCAGTTTGGGCCAAAGCCGGGGCCGACGGAATAGTCGCTCTCATATTTTCCTTCATAAAGGCGCAGCACCAGGACATAATCTCCAAAATAACCAGTGCCCATAATGATGGGCTCTGACACCTCAATATCGGTCTCCGACCTGCCGCAGGCTGTGCAGCTCAATACAAGTGTCAGCACAAGAATGAATATTGACTTTCTCATAAGAATTTACCCCCTGTCATTTGTTAGGTAAATTGTAGCATCCACATGAGAAATGTGTCAATGCTCGGATTCTTAAGATTTCCTATAAAGTAAAAAGGAGGGGAGAAGCTTTATCAGTTCTCTCCTCTCTGCAGCAATGTTCATTGATTATGCAGTTACTGTCGCAGCACTAAGCCACTCTTCCACCTTGCTGACGCTGACTTCCAACACTCGTGCGATATCAGCTTCTTTCATTCCCAGGTCATAAAGCTTGAATGATGTCCTCCTCTTTGTATCCGTTTCTCCCGCGCGGTAAATTCTTAGCGTATCTGTTTCAATTATTTTCCCGCCAAACACTTCTCTGACTCCTTTCCTCACCTTCTCATACCTGGCAGCTATGCCCTCCAGCACCTTTTTGGACAGATCAATAATCATGCTTTTCTCATATGAGCTCAACTGCCTTTGCTCCACAAGCCTGTCCAGACAAGTGACAATTCCGGCATATTCTGCCTGTAGCTTATTCAACTTCTCTTCATCTGTATTATACTCTCCAAAATGCTTTTCGTATGTAAAGATGTAAAAAGGCACCAACATGAAAAGCTTTTTCTCGAAGATTTCTTCAATCGTATATTCCTGCAGTTTCAATGCATGCACCTCAAAGGCGACACTGCCTCCCGGTGTATTCATCCGAATCTGCAGCCTGTCCGGCGTCGATTTCCAGCTTCGCAGGTATAAAATCGCGCAATGCGGTATCTCCACCTCCAGTACATCTCCCACAACCTTCCCGTCATCCAGCGCAATCTGCGTAGAATACTCAAAAAATCTGATTAAAATGCTGCTGTCCGGACGGCTCTGGCATTCAAACAGGTACTTTTTCTTCTCAGATCCGTACACCGTAAAGCTGGTGTCCGTGACGCGTTTATCCTGCTTTCCGTCCTGCCTGTTCATGAAATGCTCATTGAGTGAGAAATCAACAAATTCCTCTCCGGTATAGCTTTCTCCGAACACCTCATTGAGAACAGGAAGCAGCAGTCTGCTGCAGCTGACTGTCAGCGTGCGGTACACAGCATCATAAATTGTACCGGCCTGGGTCTTTTCCATAGTATCAGGTTTTTCATTGTCCATCTGCGATCCTTTCCACTCTCCAGGTGCAGATGAATTATAAGCCATTATTTTTGTGTCACGTAACATGCATAGTGGTTATACGAACAGGATACCACAGAATTCCAATATAATCAACTCATTTTTCCTTTCTATATAAGGCTGTTTTTTCTTACAAAAAAATCAGGCAGAGAATTCTCTTTTACGAAGAATATCTGCCTGATCATCTCACCTGAGCGATACATCTCTTCGCAGCCAGATCAGAAAATATAATCCGTCACGCAGTCATACCAGTGCACATAGGTGCCGCCGTTGACGGTAATCCTCTCATTCTCCGGAAGCTGCTCGCTCCAGAGCTTTCCGTAATGGTCGATGGCCCAGTCATTCCGGTTAAACCGCCTCCAGAGAATTGTCCGACCGTGCCGGTCCAGATACTGCTCGGACACTACTCCGGCGTTATAGGTTTCAATATCCATCACGCAGACTGTGTCATAGCTTTTTCCTCCGATGATGACGGTATACCGGCCCACGATATCCAGAAGGAAGTCCTTCCTTTTGCTGGTAATCACGGAGCCGCTCCGCTGAATATCTCCCTTCACGGACAGATTGGTTTCGTTGCCGCAGTTATTCTCGCCAAAGCCCCAGTTGGGCAGAAATTCATCGCCGTCCAGGAATGTGATGTAGTTTCTGACGCCGCCGTCATTTCTGATCGTTGCCAGGTAGCGGCAGTGTGTATCCGTGAGCTGAGCCACAAAAACCCGGTCAACGGTATGCTCTTTGTCCGAGCAGGGAATCTCCTTTGCGGTCAGCTCCACTCCCTCGATTCCGTGCACCTTTGCCCTTCCGGTAACCTCCATCTGATAAACGCAGTCACATCTGCCGGAGGGACTGTCGTACATGCCCCAGGATAGCTTTTCTCCCGGTTTTGGCACCAGAAACCACCCCATCAGCTCCTCCCATTTCACGGAAAACGGCTCCTTTTCGCTTTTCCTGATCTGATATTCCGGCATGATTTCGGGTAAACATTTCATTTTCTCACCTTTTCCTTTCCTGTCTGTGGTGTGATATGGATATTTTTCCTTAAAATTCTGCTTTGCCGTATAAAGGCGGCTTTTCACTGTTCCAACCGGAATATTCAGCTGCCTGGCAATCTCCGCCTGCGGCAGCTCCTTCCAGTAATACAGGTAAAGAATCTGCTTGTCCTTATCTCCCAGCAGGCTCAAAGTCTCCCTGACCACGGACACCTCCGCAATCCCATATTTGCTGTCAGAAATCACTTCCGTCTCTTCCAGCTCCCCGATGGGAATTTCAAGCTGCGCCGCCTTTTTTCTGAAATAATCATTACACTTATTTCGGGCGATGCTGATCAGCCAGGGCTTGAAGGAATCCCTGTTTTGTAGCTGGGAAAACTTCCTGAAGGCTGTCAGACAAACCTCCTGAAGCACGTCCTCGGCGTCCTCCCTGATGGGAATCTGAAATTTTATCAGCCGATCCACGGCGTTCCGCTCCGCAGTCAGCAGTATCTCAAAATCATCCACTTCATCACCTCCCCTCTCGTATATTTGAGTGAAATTATCATCTGCAATAAAACCGGTTTCAATGATATAGACGGGTTTGAATGGTCAAAGGTTCATTTTTTATAGATAATAGTAAAACAGATTTTCACTGATACAACTATAAAATTTGGTGTTAGTCAGCAAAAGGGTCGTTCGATCAGATCAGCAGTAAGCCAGCCT
>JAJPYH010000274.1 GCA_021205045.1 Lachnospiraceae bacterium
CTAAAGTATTGATTTATCAAGGAGCGCTCCCATTTTTGATATGGGAAGTTTGAGTCAGTTATAATCTTATAATAGTTCTGTTCATTTAGAGGTCGATATTTTTCAATTTCATAATCATCCTGGGGTTCTTGAGACAAATACGCTTTTTTCTTGACAATCTTTTCCAAAAGGCTGTCAACTTCCTTGACCCGCGATCTGACCGAATGAATGCCTTTATTTTCCTCATTCAGCAACTGCACTACGGTATTCTGAACAATCGCCTGGCAAAAGTTTGCATACTCTTTGTAATGTTCAGCCACCCCCATCAAAGTTGGCCATAACTGCGGATCTACACTCTTAGCTCTCGCGTAAAGCTCCTCGATATGATGCGATTTGATGAAGCTCTCTTCTTCCATTTCCAGTTTTTGTTTATTACCCATACTAAGCTCTCCCCTTCATACATTCGGCATTGTAACATAAAAATGGAGGTATTGAAATACTTTTTTTCATTATTTTTCTTTTTGTGCAACAGCTTACGAAAAATCAATCCCAACATTTAAATTCATTAATTTCTAAAATATCGCAGGGCTCAACTTGTACTCCATTTTTGAGCAATAGCTCATATTCTGACGGTTCAGAAAAAGCGTTATTGTATGCTCGAACGATATACGCCATTGCCTTTTCTTCTTCGGGTTCATCATCGTCGCCATGATAAACTATATTATTCCCATCCACTCTTGCCACTACTTCATATGCGGTATGCATTCTCACCCACTCAACAGATAAATCTGTCTGCAACAAATCATCAATGTCAAGAAAGATTTCAGGTCTTTCATGTACCCTTGTCACGGTTGGTGAGGCAGTGAGTACCACAGCAGGAAGAAGACCATGACATACGAATGTCCACAGCAGAAAAAAATGAACTTTCTGAAAAAAACCGCATACCGGTGAAAAATGACGCAAAGCCGCAGAATGTTAATAAAATGTTCTCGAAATAGACCTTGATAAGTGGGGCGGCTTTGTGGTAAGCTATAGGTACAATAGGTGTGGTATATCCGCCTGTTGATATTCCGGTTAAGCAGACCGGATGGAATAGAGGTGATTGCCAATGGATGACAATAAAGTCACGAATGGTATCGATAACGGACAGCCTTTTCCTAAGCTGGAATTTGAACGGGAGCCTTTCAGGAACGTGAAGGACAGTGTGTTTAAATGGCTGTTTGCCGATTCAAAATATCTGCTTCAGATGTATCAGACACTCCATCCGGAAGATAAGGAAACGACAGCCGATGATTTGGATTTGGTGACTCTTGAGACTGTGATTATCAAAGATATCCACAATGATCTCGGTTTCGCTGTGGGGTCCAAGTTGTTGGTCTTGGCTGAGGCACAATCTACGTGGAGCGTGAACATTATAGTGCGCAGCTTTTTCTATTTGGCGCGTACTTACCAGAAGTATTTGGAGAGGACGCATCAAGACTTCTATAGTTCAAAAGCCGTGGAACTGCCCAGAGCAGAACTGTATGTGATTTACACAGGTAATTCCAAAGTGACAAAAGACGAGATTACCTTATCGGAGGAATTCTTCAGCGGTGTTCCGTGTGCAGTTGACGCAAGGGTCAAAGTAATCGTTGAAGGTGCGGGGCATGACATCATAAATCAATACATTCTTTTTTCAAAGGTGATTGACGAGCAGATAAAGATTCATGGCAGGGAGCATAAAGCCGAGGCTGTGAGAGAAACATTCCGTATTTGCAAAGACAGAAACATTTTGAAAGAATTTATTGAAAGCCACGAAAAGGAGGCGGTTGATATTATGGTGCAGCTTTACGATCAAAGGGAAGCCGTTGAAAATTACGGCAAGAGCCAGTATGCTGAGGGTAAGGCAGAAGGAGAAACTGCCACAATGCTCGGCAACATTAAGAATCTCATGGTAAATATGAAGCTGACAGCAGAGCAGGCTATGCAGGCACTTGGAATCCCCACGGCGGAGCAGTCGCGATATCAGGCGATGCTGTAAAATTTAAGAATGAGTAATGCCAGCCCACCTGGTTGCTATCCAACTGTGTTAGATTCCAACACAGCAGGACGGTGACCCGGTGGGCTACTTTTATGCCTTTTCCTGTGTCAATCATCCACAGTTTTCGCTTGAAATCTTTGTGTACATTATGCCGCCGTTCTTTGCAGAATTGACTGGATATAATCAGCACTCAGAGGTAATATACACATACAAAAACGAAGGGGAGCGGCCCAAGGAGGAACACCACCATGAAGAACACCTACAAAACATTCAAAGCCCAGGTCGAGAACATCCAGACCGAACAGGATTTAAAGAAAGCCCACATTGCAATCTGCCAGAGCTACAGCAGCTACGGCATCAGCCACACACAGTTCACGAGCCTTCGGGACGCGATGATCAGCAAGAGGGAGCAGAAAGGCTTCACCTGGGGCAGAGGGATTTGAACCACACAACCACGGCAGCCAGGTCAGGCTGGAAACCAAGCGTCTCCGCTATTGCATCGTTCTCATCACGGAACTCCTCGTTCGGGTTTGTGATGTCCTTCATATCGACAGGCAGGTAAATACTGCTGCAGCCGTCCACCGCTTTCTGGATGGAAAGGGTACCGTAAACCGCCTCGTTTTTAGAGTCAGTTCAGCGGAACTTCTGATTCGTCCGAATCATGCCAAAACCCACGATTTTTTGCTGTTTTTTCAGTAAAAATCATGGGTTTTCGTAAAATCCGGCTTAAATTTTATACATTCCGATTTCGCGCCCACAGCCCCAGCCGGGGCCGGGGCCTATGAAATTTGCGAAAACGCGAAGAAGAGGCCGCACCGTTCCAGCCGGGCCACACCACAGCTATTTGACCCAGGGGGGAGGGGTGCGGGTTAGCTATAACTAACTCATGGACAAAAAAAGAGCGCACAGTCTCCTGCACGCCCGAAATTTGTCGTTTTATTCTATTTTTTTACATTCCCGGTCAGTCCGAATCGTATTCTTCCCGTTCAACAACAACCTTACACTGGCTCTTGTAGCAGGCAACACCGTACTTCAACAAAGTTCGCATACCATCTTCCTTCAGTTCCGCTGTATGGTCATTGTCATTGATTTGCCTTAACGCCTTTGTACACTCTTGTTCAAACTGTGCTTTTTCTGCATACTTTACTTCGATGACAATACCAATCTCTTCATCCTCAATCTCGACTGCTATATCGTAGTAACCATCACCGGATTCTCTGTTCGAGTCAACACTCCAACCGTCTTTAAAGCCGAGGATGCCAAGAATTAAGCCATGGTAGAAGCTCTCTTTGAACTCTTTCCTGACGGCAGTGTCCCTGACGCTGATGGTGTTCTTCATAAGAGCTGTGAACAGTCTCTCCATCTCTGGTGCATTGCCGCTCTTTAAAGCTTCACAGAAAGCTGATACTGTTACACCATCCTGTGCGATTTTCTTTTCGAACAGCTTTAACACAAAATCTCTGAAGATACTGCGAACTTCTGTGTTTGGTATTGTCAGCCGCACCATATTACCAACTGGAGCTTCGCTTTGTGTTAGATAGCCAGTAGCGTACAGCAGACTCCACATGTTCTCAACGCTGTCGTACATTGTGTCGTAAGTGAGCTGTTCTTCTATCTTTTTCTGGACGATTTCTCCCGAAATCAGTCTCTCAATTTGGGTCTTTGTTACCCCATTGCCCATCTTTTGTATGAACCTTTGGACTTCCTCGTTCCCGCTTGAGTTTGCCCAGTAGCTTTTGGGTACTTTATTGGTGTCTGTCAACAGCTGATCACACCAATTGATAACATCCCATGGATTATACACATTGGCACGTCCGATTTTATATCCGTCATACCACTCTTTTGTTATATCGTAATATTCGCCCAAGTCGTAATAAGCAAGCATTTCCTGGACTTCATCATCCGTAAATCCAAACTGCTCATCACACCTCGCATCAAGAAGTGTGTACATCTTCGGATTGTTAAGACCTGTAAAAATGCTCTCTTTAGATACCCGCAAGCAACCTGTTAAAACCGCAAATTCCAAGTTCGGGTTGGTTTTAAGAGCCTGATGAAACATGCCTCGGATGAGCTTAATCATTTCATCATAATAGCCACTTTCACTCGCCTTCGCCAATGGAACATCGTACTCATCAATCAGCACAATTACTTTTTTTCCATAATGTTTTTGAAGCAGTTCCGTAAGATTTCTTAGGCTTGAAACCAACGTCCCATCTTCCATTTTCTTGTCCATCAGCCTGGACACGAGCTCTTTTTCGTTTAGAATCAAGTTAGTGCTATCTAAAAGGAAACTATGCCTTCTAGTACATCGAATAATAATTAACTGGCTATACCTTCATTTGATTTTATGC
>JAJPYH010000132.1 GCA_021205045.1 Lachnospiraceae bacterium
GTCGGGGCTAATGTTAAAGATTTTTCGGGACATTTTCAAAAATGCTTGACAGCCCTGAATCTGAATTATTTTTTTACAAAGGTCGAGTAGACATACCCCTTACGGGGCACGTCTACTCGACCTTTACAATTCCTAAGAGAGCCGGTGCCGACTGAAAAATCGGCATCCGGCCCTCATTTGACCCTCATTTGAGAAACAACCTAAAACAAATACTGTATTTACGAGCAGCTTCCTATGAACCTCTTACGGTTATCTTACGGCTTCATATTCACCCCGCGGTGCTGGTCCGCCTCCGGGTTTTCCCCGAATACATAATCGTTGCCCGGCAGGACGATATTCAGGAAAATTCCCAGAATAGCCGCCAGGGAAAGGGCCGTCAGGGTGATGGAGGTGCCAAAGACCGTGAAGGTCAGGCCGTCGGAAAAGCCCAGGCCGCTGACCAGAATCACCGCCGCAATGATCAGGTTACGGGACTTGGTGAAGTCCACTTTATTTTCCACCACATTGCGCACGCCGATGGCGGAAATCATACCGTAGAGCATAAAGCTGACGCCGCCGATGATGGCCGAGGGCATGGAGCCGATGATCTTCGCCACCTTCGGGATAAAGCCCAGCACCACCGCGAAAATGGCCGCCAGACGAATGACGCGGGGATCGTAAACCTTACTCAGCTCCAGTACGCCGGTATTCTCCCCGTAGGTGGTGTTGGCAGGGCCGCCGAAGAAAGCGGACAGAGAGGTAGCCAGACCATCGCCCACCAGGGTTCTGTGCAGACCCGGATCCTCAATGAAGTTCTCCCCCACCGTAGCGGAGATGGCGGACATATCGCCGATGTGCTCCATCATGGCCGCCAGGGCGATGGGCGCCATCACCAGAATGGCCGAAATGTCAAATTTGCAGATCTGGAAGGGCGGCAGACCCACCCAGCTGGCTGCGGCCACGCCGGAAAAGTTCAATATCGCGGAGCCGTCCGGATTGGTCATGCCCGCGGCGTTCATGATCAGAGCCGCCGCGTAGGAAATCACCACGCCCATTAGAATGGGGATGATCTTGAACATGCCCTTGCCCCAGATATTGAAGATCACGATCACCGCAAAGGCGATGATGGCAAGGAACCAGTTGGTGGAGGCGTTGGACACTGCGCTGGGAGCTAAGGAAAGACCGATGCAGATGATAATGGGGCCTGTCACCACCGGAGGCAAAAAACGCATTACCTTTTTCACCCCCAGTACCTTGATGACCAGCGCCAGCACCAGGTATAAAAGACCGGCCACCACTACGCCTCCGCAGGCGTAAGGCAGCTTCTCGCCCATGGTCATATCCGCGAACTTCCCGGTATTCATCCCGGCCACCGTGGCGTATCCTCCCAGAAAAGCGAAAGAAGAACCCAGGAACGCAGGAACCTTGAATTTGGAGCAGACATGGAAAAATAATGTTCCCAGGCCCGCACAGACCAAAGTCACCTGGATCGAAAGTCCTTCTCCCTCGAAGTAGGTATTGGTTAATACAGGTACCAGAATCGTTGCGCCAAACATGGCGAACATGTGCTGCAATCCCAGCAGGAGCATCCTGGGCGTCCCAAGGGTCCTGGCGTCGCGGATTGCGCCGTCTTGTTGCTGACTCATAATAACTCTCTCCTCTCTTGTCTGACTGTTCATTCACAACAGCGGTTGTACGGGGCGTTTCCTCTCCCTGTCCCGCAGACAGGTTCTGCCAGGTCTGACCGGCCTGATCAGGGTAAATCCTTTCAGAAGAAAACCTCATTGCAGGAAAGTATACCGGAATACATGGGAAGCCGTCAAGGGAAAATTTCACAAAGATTTTAGATTTTTGCTGCTTTTCTACAGCAACAAATTTTTTTCACATTCACTATGACAAATTGCCATCGCTGTGCTATACTTGTTGCCAGTAAGTCTGTCAGGCACGACCGGCATCAGACAGGCTCCATTTTCTGAAGAGAACCATCCGGCCTGATCAGCATCACTCAAAAAAAGGGCATCCGCCCGCATCAAGGAGGAAATCATGGAAACATTAGAAAATATGCAGAACGTATTTATCCTGACTCACCCGCTCTTACAGCACAAAATCTCCCGTCTTCGGGACGAGAATACCGGCACCAACGAGTTCCGCAAGCTGGTGGAGGAGATCGCCATGCTGGAAGGCTACGAGGCATTAAGCGACCTGCCCCTGGAGGACGTGGAGGTCAAAACGCCCATCGAGACCTGCATGACGCCCATGGTAGCCGGGCGCAAAATGGCAATCGTTCCCATCCTGCGGGCAGGCCTTGGCATGGTCAGCGGTATCCTAGCTCTGTCGCCCACCGCGAAGGTAGGGCATATCGGCCTGTACAGAGATCCCGTCACCCACGAGCCTCATGAATATTACTGCAAGCTTCCCTCTCCCATTGAGGAACGCACCATCCTGGTGGTGGATCCCATGCTGGCCACCGGCGGCTCCGGCGTGGACGCGGTGAACCTGATCAAGCAGCACGGCGGCGTGAAGATCAAATTCATGTGCATTATCGCCGCTCCTGAAGGCTTAAAGCGGCTTCATGAAGCTCATCCGGACATTCAGATCTATGTAGGACATCTGGACCGGTGCCTCAATGAAAATGCCTATATCTGTCCCGGGTTAGGGGATGCCGGGGACCGGATTTTCGGTACGAAATAAAGCCGCTTCCTCCCGGCACTTTTCCGCCAGGCACTCATCATACTCTTCCCCGTCAACAGGCAGCGCCACCGTCCGCCCCTTCCATGCGGAAAGGTAGGCCGCATTGGTCAGCATCAGTGGGTTGACGGCCTCCGCCCCAGGCGCGATCAGCAAAGACGGATCATCGCATAAAACCGCCTGAGCAAAATTCTCCAGCATCTGCGGATAAGGTTCCTCGTCCTTCTCTATATGTATGACCTCCTCCGTGACGCCCAGCAGCTTCCCATCCGTCACCTGGGCAGTCTTCGCATAATGGCAGCTGTCATCATCATAGCGCCAGATATGCAGGGTGTCGTCCTCCATCAGAAGCTTTCCCCGGCTGCCTGTGATCTCCAGCCGCTCCTGATGGACCGGCTCCCCGGTGGTCAGCACAAAGAGGGCGCTCAGGTTGTCCGGATATGTCATACTGATGACCGCCTCATCGTCTACCATAAAGTCATTATACTTTCCAAAGGGGATCTGCGCCGTCAGCCTTTCGGGCATTCCGAACAGCCACTGCCAGATATCCAGAATGTGCTGGCCCTGGTTGATCAGCGCGCCCCCGCCCTCGCCGTTCCAGCTGCTGCGCCAGGAGCCGGAATGGTGGTAATACTCCGTCCGGAAATACCGGGTATTGACCAGCAGAATCCGGTTCAGCTTCCCCAGCGCACCGCTTTCCAGCAGCTCCTTTATCTTCCTGTACTTCGGGTACAGCCGCTGATGGAAGATCATACCGTAAAGCCGCTTTTCCCGCTCAGCTGCCTCCGCCATGGCCTGGGCCTGGGATACCGCCACCCCCGCGGGCTTGTCACACAGCACATGCTTTCCCAGCGCAAAAGCCTTCAGCGCCAGCTCCGGATGGGTTCTGTGAGGCGTCACAATGAGCACCGCGTCATACTCATCCGGATGGGCGAACAGTTCCTCCGCGCTGACATAAATGGCTCTCTCCCCTGAAAGGCTCTCTCCCCAGGCTTTCGCCTGGGCGTTACGGCACACAAGAGCCGTCAGTTCCATAGACGGCACCTTCCCTGCCACGATCATTTCCGCGTATTTGCGTCCCATGCCGCCGACGCCGATCAGCGCCACACGGACTTTCATTTCCGTTTTTTTCATACTCATACCACCTTATGCATTATCAGAAAAATTTCAGCATTTGTATATATTTCGTCTGATCAGTTTCTTTTTATAAATTGTTCTATCTCCTGATTCCGGGGACAGGAAAAATCAGAGAGGACACATCCAACATTATCCTCTCCGATAACATCTATCATATCAAGAATACTTACTGTCGTATACTCACTCATATATCCGAAAACCTCCCTGCCATTCACTTCCGGATTGTCTTGGGATCTGATACAATCGAAATCTTATGTGCGAGCGGCTTCCTTATTGGTTCATGAGCCGATGCGTCCAGCGCATTGATAAAATCTTCTGCTTTATTCGGATCATCAATCTTTACATTTGTAAAAATACTTGATGTAGCCATTGTCTTACCTCCTTTCTCTCGAGAACTTTTTTGCTGTCATGAACCAATATTCCTGTCTCTATATTATACTCAGATTTTTATCAAGTCAACGCACAAATATAGTATTTCAAAAACGCTATAAGCCATTTATGATAATGTCCTTATATACCACAAGAGAAAATGTCCCAAA
>JAJPYH010000024.1 GCA_021205045.1 Lachnospiraceae bacterium
GGTGTGCATCTGGCCAGAGAGCCAAAGGATATTACCTTATGGGACATTTATCAGGCAGTGGAAACGCCGGATGCAGATGAAATCTTCAAAATGTATGAAGGAAGTGATGCCTGTCCTGTCGGGAAAAATTTTTATCAGATCCTGTATCCGCACATGGAATCTGCTGTCAATGCAATGAAAGCAGATATGGAGCAGGTGACGCTGGAGACGCTGAAAGAGGAACTGCAATCCTTGTTAATGAACTGTATGCAGAGAAGTGCTCCTCAGATTTTCCAGGCACAGCATCAGAATGAGGATACATTGCCTGCATGAAAAAGTGTATTAAAAACTATTCCCAGACAAAGTTTTCTTTTCCTGCACCCAGCTCAAAGTGATACTTACTGATTCCCAGATCAGCACCAGCGAAGGCAATATCCGGATAAGTCATGGATACCCGGTTGCCATTCCCCCTGATGGTGAAGGACTGATGGTTCATTGCGGTCGGAGCAAGCAGAGCAGCCTCCACGCCAGCCTTAAACCAGTCCGGTGCAGTTCCGTCGTAAGATGATACCTCCGCAGCCGACTTGGATTTGTGCGGTGTACCCTGTTCCAGGCCATAGCCGACAACCACAACACCGATCACCTTATTTCCGTCGCCGGCCAGCTTCTGCGCATTGGATTTACTGTACATACCGCCAACCCACCAGGTATTCAGGCCGAGCGTCTGTGCATACAGCATGATGTCTGCACTGCAGTATCCTAATTTTTCATCAATTCCCGGCTCGTCGGGGCCTGCCAGCAGAAAGTAGTTTTTGACGCCCTTTGTCATCAACACCTTCAGGAAACCGGAAATCGCTCCGCCGTCATTTGTTATCAGCTTTATTCTGAGGCCGTGATCCTGGTTGTTCTGTGCTGTACGGTCATTCAGTTTTTCTACAATGTCCGCGGACAGTGGTGTATCTTTATACTTTCTGACCGTATGTCTCTGTTTCATTGCTTCCTGTAATGTCATTTCAAAACCCTCCTGTGTTTTATAATTTTTTTAACCATTTACGGTTCAGTTTCGATCATCCAGATAATAAAGCCCTGTTAATTCTTCCGAGACTATCCAAAGCTTTTCTGCGGTCTCCAGATTATGGGAAGCACTGTTGGATTGCACCACATCCGGCATCCTGTCCTTTGAAGGTCCGAAATATTCGCCTCCCCTGACCGCCTGATCTGTAGCCGCACGGATGAGCGGCATCGCACCATAGATGGTAGGCTTTAAAGTATGGGAAAGCAGCGTTAACAGCTTTCTGGAAACAGCATTTTTAGCCTGAGCCGGCATGATATTTGTCTGAGCCAGTCCGGGATGTGCAGCTAGCGCTTTTGTGGATTTTCCTGCCGCTGTAAGACGGCGCTGCATCTCATAAGCAAACAGCAGCATTTCCATTTTGGAACGTCCGTATGCCCTCCATCTGCCGTACCCTTTTCTGTTTTTATAATACAGATTATCAAAATTGATTTTGTTTCCAAAAAAGTAGGCCAGACTGCTGACACAGACTACCCTTGCCCCAGGTGTCGCTTCCAGCAAATCAAACAATCTTGCAGTCAGCGCGAAATGTCCGAGATAATTGGTCGCAAAATGATTTTCAAACCCGTCAACCGTCTCGGAATACGGAGCCGCCATGATTCCTGCATTGTTGACGAGAGTATCAAGCCTTTCGTATTTCTTTCGGAATGCATCTGCAAAATCAGAAACACTTTTCTGACTGGAAAGATCTAAAAGCATGACATCCAGACTGGCATCCGGGATCTCATCCACAATCTTTTTTCTGGCCGCGTCAGCCCTCTGAGGATTTCGGCAGGCCATTACAACTTTTGCCCCCTTGCGGGAGAGTTCCTTTGTTGTCTCAAAACCAAGACCACTGTTGGCTCCGGTTACAATCATCACCTTACCGGAAAGATCCGGTATATCATTCAATGACCAGCTCATCATGATTCCTCCTCTGTTCCCGAAGCCGGAGCTCCTGAATATTACTTTGATTCCTTTCCTGACTGAATCATATCTGCCAGTGTGATGTCCGGATGATGATAGCGTCGTCTTTTCTCCGGTACATTCGGATGTCTGACAGCTTTTTGCGGACACCACATAATGCAGGTCATACACTGCTGGCAGTCATGTCCCCATTCGACACCTTTATCCGTGAGATGGATGTTGCCGGCCTGACAGATTTTCTCACAAATCCCGCATTGCGTACAGGCATCCGTTGTATAGAAGCCTCCTTCCGTGGAGTCCCGGTCAACGCCCAAAATGAAGATTTTCTGAGAAGAATTCAACTGCATCTTCTCACAGATTTCCTTCACAATCCGCGGCGGGCGGATAAACCAGGTTGCGGTTGCAATTCCCACCCGGTCATACTGTTCCGGGTTTTCTGTGCATTGCCGATAAATTCTGTGTCTTTGATCCAGTAAGGGCAGACGGCTGTTACATGTATTCCGCTGCCCAAAAGTTCTACCCTTAAGGAGCGGCTGTAACGATAAAGGAAGGACTTGGTTACAGAATAAACTCCAAGATACGGAAAGGGCTGAAAAGCAGCTGTGGAACAGATTTCAAGGATACAGGAGCCCTTTCCCATGTAAGGGAGCACAAGCTGTGTCATGGCAACTGCTGCTTTGCAATTCAAGTCAATCATGCCGTTACAGTCCTGCAGAGAAATATCTTTCCAGGAACCGATTTTTCCAAAACCGGCGGCATTAATCAGGTATTGCACACTTGGATTTTCCTTTTCTAGCAGGACACGTATGAGCTCAAATGATTCCTGGCGGGTTAAATCCAGTTCCAGAGGGCGGGGCATACATGAGCTGTTATTGAACACAGGCGATCTGCACAGTTCGTTCAGGCGATCTTTTCTGCGTGCGATTACCCATATTTCATCCAGACAGTTTTTCTTAAGAAGCTGCAGAACAAATTCCCTGCCAAGACCGCTGGATGCACCGGTCACGATCGCAATCCTTTTCATTTTATAAGTGTCCTGGCTTTTCATGATCAAAATTCATGCCGCCTGCAGAAAAGGAAATCCCGTTCCCGGCAGTGCAGGAGTCACCCTTACGAGAGAAATTTCTACAGAATTCCCTGTAGTTGTAATCCTTCCCCGGTCGGCAAAGCACAGCAAAATCTATGGAGTCAAACACCTGATCACTCCCCCTGCCATCAAAGGAAAAGTTCTGTATTACATGGTAAAATAAATTGGACACAACAGCAGCATCATTGCCGAATACGCCGCAGCCGAAGGCACCGAGAATCAGGTGGCGGTAGTTTAAGGATGCCGCGGTGAGCAGCATCCCCTGAATACGGTGGCAGAGCATCACTTCATATTCCTGCTGCGTCATTCCTTCCAGCCCCAGGCGGATCATGGGTGCCGCACAACTCATGACAGAAATCGGGAATGGCTCAGAAAGTGTCTCAGAAGAACCATCCTTGATAACTTCCACATACGGAGAAATCATCACACCGTCAGAGCCCATGTGCGTCTTTCGCGCATTGTTATAATCATAATATTTCTTTGCCTCGTCACTTTCCAGGGAAAGCAGGAGCGAGGTCCTGCGGCAGAGATCCTCCTCCTGAGCGCTGGCACCTTTGCGGGTCTGACCGCCTGGATGTGTGGAGCTCGCCAGATTCAGGACTAAAACCCTGGGATCGGAATCCCCATTTCCTTTTAATTCCAGATACTTCCTTTGTACAAGAAGCAGAGCATCGATATTTTCACAGCCAAATGTGCAGCCTGACAATGCCTGCGTCCGGCTTTCATCACTTCCCGCATCATCTGCAGCAGAGACGATTTCAGCAGCTGTTTCAGAAACAAAAGTCATCTCTGACCGCAGCGCATCAATATCCCCAGGCAGAAATACCTGTATTTCCCGCATCTGCTCTGAAGAGAACTGCAGTTTTATTTCCTGCCCATCTTTCTTAAAACTCCTTTTCTCCAGAATCCCCAGAGTGTCCTCCAGTATCTCCATGTTCTTTTTTCTGCGCATTTCCTTCTGCCGTTCTCTTTCCCGGATTTCTTCCTCGGAAAGCCCTTTGTATTCCGCAGCCTGCATCTGTTCTGCCATCTGCTTCATGCGTTCTTCTTCTGATAATTTATTATTTGTCTTAAGATCAGCCATTTCCGTTCCACCTCTCTATCAGTTTGTGAAATACATCATCGCACGCTTCCCGGATATTTAAGTCCGCGATCCGGTCAAAACCTGTATGTCCCGGATTGATCTGCACGATAACAGCATCATTTCTCCTGTAATCCCAATACGCGCTGCTGTAATAACCATTCGTTCCAATCACAA
>JAJPYH010000291.1 GCA_021205045.1 Lachnospiraceae bacterium
TGCACAGTTTCATTTATGGTGGTGCCAAGTGCGCGGGCATGGGGGTTTTGGAAGAACACCACTGACGTGGTGGCTGCGCATTACTGCGGATCGCTGTTATTTGTCGAAATGCAACATGGCAACCAGAACTTTTTTTACCATAAATTCAGTGAAAAATACAGCTGCACACCCGCCCAGTGCCAGGAGAAACGGCAGTAAACGGACATGTTCGCCAACACAGCAACAGTAAGCAGACATATTCGCCAACGCAGCAGCAGTAAGCAGGCATGTTCGCCAACGCAGCAGCAGTAAATGAACACGCTCGTCAACGCAGCATCACTATGCCAAAAGGAGCGGGGCAGATATTCTCCGCCCCACTCATGTTTTGTTATACTCTCACCCACACCTGCATTTCGCCTTCTCCCCGGTTGGCCCAGGCGTAATAGGGGATCATGGTCAGAGTGACCTGCTCCTCCGCCGGCGGTAAATAATCCTGATACAGCGGCTGGTTTCGGACAGTGGGCGCAGTCTTCATCCGCAGTCCCGGCACCTTCAGCACTGTCATTCGATGCCCCAGTGACTCATCCTCCTCTGTTTTGACGCCATGGCAATGCTCTCCCATTCTGCTCAGATCCACACGGTTCAGGTGCAGATCGGCGCCGTTATCCGCCTCCTCCATGCAATAGGTAATCGATCCTCTGGTAAAGGCGGCCTTTCCCATGTTCTCCCGTATCTTTGGGCTGGCTGCCACCATGTGCGTTTCCATGGTAAAATCAAAGGTCACGGAATCACCGTCGCGCCAGCTGCCGCTCAGATAAAGGTAGCCGTTTTTTAGTTCTGCCTTCAAAAGCGAAGCCTGAGAAATCTTTTTTGCGGCTTCCGAAGCCCTTCCGCAGTTCACTCCATTCAGTTGTGTCGGCATCTCTTTGCCAACGGCTTTTTCCTCATCTGTACCTGCTATTCCTGTCTCAGATTTTCCCTCCGGCCAGATCATTTCTCCATTCAAAACAGAAAACTCATACTCTTTTGCGCCGCAGCAAACCTGGACATGACCTTCGCTGCTCCATCCGGGAATCCGGAACGCAAACGTATAAGGAGATGAACCACCGACATCCATCCGAAACTGCCCGCCCCAGGGCATCTGTGTCCGGCTCGCCAGCCTCATCTCTCTTCCGTTCGCAGGCACAGTCAGCTCGCTGCCCACATACAGGTGGGTATACAGCGTCTTCGTCTCCTCCGACAGGGTGTACACATAGGCTCCCAGGGAGCTGACAATCCTGGCAATATTTGGCGGGCAGCAGGCGCAGCCAAACCATTTCTGTCTCACCGGCTGCACATGGGAAAGGCGGGAGTCCTTATGACAGGCCTTTGGCACCACCTCCAGCGGATTGACGTAAAAGAAGCTCTTTCCGTCCAGAGCCATTCCAGCCAGCACCGTATTGTATAGCGCCCGCTCCATCACATCCCCGAATCTGCTCTGAGGCGAAATCTCCAGCATTCTGCGGGCAAAAAAGGCAAGCCCGATGGCCGCGCAGGTCTCCGAGTATGCCTGATCATTGGGCAGATCAAAGGGATAGGAAAAGGCCTCCCCGTGGGCTGTCCCGCCGATGCCGCCGGTCACGTACAGCTTTTCGGAGACGATGCTGTTCCATAGTCTCTCACAGGCTTGAAACAAACTTTCATCCTCCGTCAGCCTGGCCGCATCCGCCATGCCGCTGTACAGATAGACCGCCCGGACCGCGTGTCCCACCGCCTCCGTCTGCTCTCTCACCGGCCGATGAGCCTGATAATAAGCGTACCTGTCAGGGTTCTCATCCTCTTTCCAGTCCTTCCCCACCAGCCTGGCCCTCTTGCGGGCTTCCTCATCAAAATAATAAGGCTCCCGGCCCCGCTGATTCAGGAAAAATAAACTCAGCTCCAGATATTTTGCCTCTCCCGTCACCTCATAGAGCCTGGCCAGAGCCATTTCCGCGATCTCGTGCCCCGGATAGCCCTTGCACTGTCCCTCTCCCGGCCCGAAATAAGAGACGCAGTAATCCGCGTACCGGCAGGCGGCCTTTAACAGCTTCTCCTTCCCGGTGGCCTGATAATAAGCCACCGCCCCCTCCACCAGATGTCCCAGGCAGTACAGCTCATGGTGATCCTTTAAATTGGTGAAGGCCCGGTCCATGCCGTTGATGATATAATAGGTGTCCAGATAACCATTTTCCAGCTGGGCTTCGCAGACAATGTCAATGGCCTCATCCGCTGTTTTTTCCAGCTCAGGATCCGGATGATTGCACAGCGAATAAGCCACTGCCTCAATCCACTTGGAGAAATCCGTATCCTGGAACACAAAGCCGTAAAACTGATCCGGATCCGCCACCCCATTCTCCGGCAGCGTCTCAAAGCCCCGGTAAGTATAGGCGGGCGCTTTGAAGGCAACGCCCTGCTCCCGCTTTTTCTGCATCATGCGGCCCGCCGCCCGGAAATTATGCATGCAAAAAGAAGGAGCCGCCCCGGGGACTCTGTCATTTAAGGCCTCCCACTGGTAGGGAATCACCTGGGTTCTGACTAACTCCTGCTCTCTGTGCCAGAAATCATCCGTGATACGGACAGCTTTTAAATCCATTGGTGTACTGAAATCATGCTTTTCCATCGCTGCCTCCTTGCCTTTCGTAATGCCTTATTTTACCCCAGATCCGGCTCATCGTAAAGTGCCATTTTTCCCGGTGCCTTCCCCTCCGTCTCAAAAATCAGGAGCGTATTCTTCCCTTTCTCAATCAGCGGCGCCGGAATATACAGCCTTCTCTGAGGGCCGATCTCCCAGAACCGCCCCAGGTTGAAGCCGTTGATAAAGGCGCAGCCCTTCCCCCAGCCGGTAAAGTCCAGAAAGGTATCCCCGACTTCCTCCGCCTCAAAGGAAAACTCATAAAATCCGGGGGTTCCTGGCGCCGGTTCCTTTGTGAAATCCAGCCCGGAAACGTCCTCCATGGGCAGACAATACTGCTTCCAGTAATAATGCGGGTGGCCATTGATGGTCACGCACTGGTCAATCCCCTTTCTCTGCCTTTCCAGCATGGGTCCAAAATTGACGCGGCCCATATTTTCCATGAGAATGGAAAGCTTTTGCCCTTTGGAAACGGGAGGTTCAAAGGCTTTTTCCTGCAAAAGCTCTCTGTCGTATAAGACCGCCAGCGGTTTTTCATCCATGAAAATATTGGCCCGGTCATTGGCACCGTAGAGCCGCAGATTCTCAATATCCCCCTCATGCTCCAGGACAGTCTCATACAGAATATAGCCGTAGCCCTGTCCCAGCTTTTCCATGGACTGAGGCATCACACTTTCCCGGCACTGCGTCAGATTGTCCAGATTGTCAAACAGACCGGCGCTGCGCTCCAGGGACAGAACGCCGTAATTCTTTCTGCGTACCGGCTCCGGAAACTCCGGCTCCGGAATCGTCGCAAACTTCGATATCACCTTCTGAAAGGCCTCATACTTGGGTGTAATCCGTCCGTCCTCCGTCAAAAGCGCGTCATAGTCATAGGAGGAGGTCACATCCGGGGCCAGAATGTCATAATAATTAGCGCCGTTCATAAAGCCGAAGTTGGTACCGCCCGCCAGCATATAAATGTTGACATGGCCCTCTGACAGCATATCCTCCAGGTCTATGGCATGCTGCTCAATGTCCCCGGTCTGATGGCAGTCCACACCCCAGCTGTCAAACCAGCCCACCCAGTATTCCATGCACATCAGCGGCTTTTCGCCGATTTTGGATTTCATGACCCCAAACTGCTGTTTTCCATTGGAACCGAAATTACCGGTCTGCAGGGCTCCCTCCAGATTTCCGCACAAAAAAGCGTCCCCCCAGGGGCCGTCCGAGGTGACCAGGGGCACCTGACAGCCGTTCTCGATCATCAGCTGCTTCATATATTCCAGATAATGGACATCATCCCCATAATAGCCATACTCATTTTCCACCTGCATCAGGATTACAGGCCCGCCCTGAGTGATCTGCAAAGGGGCGATCACCCTGAAAAGCTCCTGATAATATTCCCGCACATGCCTCAGATAAGGCTCATACATGCAGCGGAATTTCATGCCGTCCTCTTTTAACAGCCACCAGGGAAGTCCGCCGAATTCCCATTCCGCACAGATATAGGGCGACGGCCTTAAAATCACCCAAAGACCCAGCTCCTGAGCCAGCTTCACAAAGGCAGTGATATCCAGGATACCGGAAAAATCAAAAACGCCCTTTTCTTTTTCATGAAGGTTCCATGGAATATAGGTTTCCACCGTATTGCAG
>JAJPYH010000273.1 GCA_021205045.1 Lachnospiraceae bacterium
CCCATAGGAATAAGCATCCGTGATCTCATATACCGCAACATCATGATAAAGGATGCTGTTGTCCTCCACCGCCCAGCCGTATGTTTCCTGCGTAAATTCGCTCTTTTCCATGCTTTCCGTTGAAGCATTTCCTCCCTGGCTGGCACAGGCCGCAAGGACAAGCGCTCCGGCTCCAATCATGAACACCGCCAAACACATTTTTTTCATTTGCCCCACCTCTCAGATCACTTATTCTTCATTCACGATACCATCCATCTGTGAAAAGACGATATATATCATGTTACTATATATTTAGTATATAAAATTCTCCGTATGTTGTCAACCCCGCAGGTTTACAGAATGCCAATCTCTGTCTTTATATTTGTACATTCCTTCCTTTATGAATTTTATAAAACTGCCCGCGCAATCAGCCGGATAATCAATACCCTGATCAGAATGACCGGAAGTGCGCAGTACAAGCGCATGGTTCATCAATCAAATGGGACTGCTGATGCCCGTGATTTTCATGCCTGTACGCCTGTGCATCTCATCACGCTGCAGCATGATTTACATTCCCGCGGCTCTGGGCAAAAAGAGCCGTCTGCGTTACAATGATGAGAAACATATAAAACTGAAAACATTTCAGATGAAAGACACAAAATATTACAATCACATGATCATACCGGAGGTATTGCTATGGCTCAGGATTATATTGAAAAAGGTTTCAGAAAAATGATACTGGCTGGCATTGGTGCGGCAGCCATTACTGCAGAAAAGTCTTCAGAACTGTTTGACAGACTGGTCCAAAAGGGCGAGTTGGCTGTCGGACAGGGTAAGGCCTTGAATGAAGAATTGAAACACAACAGGAAAGCAAAGGAAATAGATACTCTTCTTGATAACATGACAGCGGAACAAATGGAAGAACTCAGAGAAAAAATTCTTCAGAGAGAACAGGCATAGGACGATTTGCAAGGGGAATAATCATGCAGCAATCCACTTCAAGAATAAAGGAAATTATCGCGGTCCTGCACAAACATAATGTCCGAAAAGGGATAAATCCGGACCGCAAAAAACTCCGTTATGATATAGAAAATCTCCTGAATAAATACGGCCAGGCAAGTATGGGAAATCTGAAACTAATGGAGCTTCTTGCGGATATGATGGAAGTCATGGAGGGAAATCAGATCAAAATGCCCCACAACCTGACCATGCTTGTCCGCGGCCTGACCCACATGGAAGGCGTACTGGCAGATTTATCCCCGGATATCAACATGGTGGAAATTGCACGAACCAGGATTATGGAAATCATCCGGAGTCCGGAGAATATTGAGAGGGAACTGAAAAACAGCGCAAAAACCCTTCTCCTGTCCCTTCACAAAGCCCAGAGTATTCCTTCTTCTCTGTCAGATGTCCTTCAGGAATTTAGACGCGGCGATGCCGACATGAACTTTCATGTACAGACCACAGATCAGTTTACTGACCTTCTGTATCATCTTGTCCATACTGTCATAAAGGGATTGCTGATCATGGCGCTGCTGATCAGTTCCAGTATTATATGTACTACAGATATGCAGCCTCAGTTATTCGGTATGCCTGTACTCGCAGTAATCGGGTATGGCCTGGCAATTCTTCTTTCCTTAAATATTGCTTTTCATCATGTTCGAAGGAAAAGGCTGCATCCGGATAAAAAAAGCCGAAACCGGAAATCGAAGATAAACTGCTGCAGGTCAGCAACTTATCTGCAAATGTCGGAAATCGTTAAATTTCAAAAGCATTTTCAGTCCATCGTACCATAAGCTCATTCTTCATCGGTGCCCAAAAGGGAACCCGGAGAGGGAAGCCCTGTCCTTTCCAGCACATCAGATACCATGTGCACCGGAATAATTTCCAGGTTTTTCTTTACCTCCGCGGCCACTTCGTCGAGATCATCTTCATTTTCCCGCGGAATAAAGACGGTTGTGATCCCTGCCCGCTGGGCTGCCATCAGTTTCTCCGGAAGTCCTCCGATCGGCATGACGCAGCCGCGCAGAGATACTTCTCCTGTCATCGCAATCTTTGGCGATACAGTTTTTCCGCTCACAAGAGAAGTGATAGCAGTCGTAAGTGTAATTCCGGCCGACGGGCCGTCTTTTGGAACCGATCCGGCGGGAACATGGATATGCAGGTCATTTTTCTCAAACAGTTCCGCCTTTTCAGGATACATGCTTTTCACAAGACTGACCGCAATCTGGACGGATTCCTTCATGACGTCGCCCAGCTGTCCTGTGATGATGATGTTTCCTTTTCCCTTTGTAAAAAGCGCCTCAATAAACAGGATATCGCCGCCGGCCTGCGTCCACGCAAGTCCTGTCACCACTCCTGGCTGCTTCTGCTCCAGAAGATGGTCATGCTGAATCGGTTTCATATCCAGATAAGTTCGAAGCTGCCCGGCCGTTACAGTAATACGTCTCTGATTTCCCTCTACCAGGCGTACCGCAGCTGCACGGCAAAGGGTATCCAGCCTCTTTTTCAATCCGCGCACACCGGCTTCCATCGTATAGTCAGAAATGATGGTGCGCAGTGTGGCATCGGAAACCTTCATATTTTCTTCCCGGATTCCCATTTCTTCCATGGCTCTCGGAAGCAGATGCCTCTTCGCAATCTGAAATTTTTCCGAGGCAGTATAACCGGGGAACTGAATGACCTCCATCCGGTTTAGGAGGGGCTCCTGAATGGTGTCTGTCGTATTCGCCGTGCAGACGAACAGCGCATCCGAAAGATCATACGGCACATTCATATAATGATCCGTAAACGTGCTGTTTTGTTCCGGGTCAAGAACCTCCAGCAGCGCGCTGGACGGATCGCCGTTATAATCCCTGCTGAGTTTGTCCACCTCATCCAGAACAACTACCGGGTTGGAGACGCCGCTCCTTTTGATGCCGTCCATAATCCGGCCCGGCATAGCTCCGACATAGGTACGGCGGTGCCCGCGGATCTCCGCTTCATCGCGAATTCCGCCCAGACTCACACGCACATAGGCTCTTCCCAACGCCTTCGCGATGCTCTGGCCGATGCTGGTCTTGCCGGTTCCCGGCGCCCCAACGAACAGAAGGATGGAGCCGGACTGTTTCTGATTTAAAGTCATCACTGCCAGCTGCTGAATGATTCTCCGTTTCACCTTATCCAGACCAAAATGATCCGCATCGAGAATTTTTTCGGCTTCCTTTAAGTCAACCGCCGGCATTTCTTCCTTTTTCCAGGAAAGGCCTGTCATAAAATCAAGATACTCATACAGCATCCCATACTCGTGGCTGTCCTGTCCTTCCTGCTTCATGCGGTTCAGGACCTTTACAGCTTCCGCGTGAGCGGTCTCGTTCATCTGGGTTTCTTCGATCTTTTTCTCAAATTTTCTTACATCGGACACGTTTTCCGGATGCATCTCGTCCAGCTGATTCTGGAGAATCTCGATCTGTTTGCGGATCGCCTGTTCACGGTAAACTTTTTCATTGATACTTTGCTGTGCGGCAGCCGCTTCCTTTTTTACTTTGTCCGCTTCCAGATACTGATAAATGGCCTGCTCTATGCGTTCTGTCCGCTCGGAGAGTGTGTCGGCAGCCAGGATCTGGTATTTTTCATCATTGGAATTAATCATCTGATCGGACAGAGAAGCAGCCATTTCCCCGAGAGAATCCCATTGCCTGATGAAATTACGGGCGATCATTCCCATCGGTGAATTCTGAATGCTGTGGACAAATGCCTCCCTGACATGATCGAAGTGTTTTTCAGCCTCCTCATCCGTCAGATCCTCCACTTCCTGGCGATTGCTCAGGGTGACGTCAATTTTGTCTGCCGCGACATCGATCGTTTCAATGTTGACACGTCTTACGGTTCTGATCTTTACATTTCCTTCCTGATCAACGGCCTCGATGGTGCCGGTGAGCCCGATCGGATAAAAATCTTCTGACCGCATTTGCTCCCGCGGCTTGTTTTCTTTCAGCATGAGAAGCGCAACTGTTTCACCTGCCTGTGCAGTTGTCTGTGTAATCTCTTTAAAATATTCACCTTGAAAATACAGGCTGATTCCCGGGACAATCACAATATTATAATAAGGGATAATCATCTTGGTGGTTTACCTCCTCTATATTTCTGCGAAAGTTTTTTATGTTTCAATTGTTCTGACTTTCGTTTTCAAGAATACTAGTACATCGAATAATAATTAACTGGCTATACCTTCATTTGATTTTATGCC
>JAJPYH010000312.1 GCA_021205045.1 Lachnospiraceae bacterium
ACCTAAGGGCATGGTGCTGTATAATACCCTGCAGCAGTACTGGAGAGAGATTCATGACAGAGAGGGCTATGTGGAGATTTCCACGCCCATCATGCTCAACCGCAGCCTTTGGGAGACCTCTGGCCACTGGGATCATTACAAGGAAAATATGTATACCACGGTGATCGATGATCAGGATTTTGCCATCAAACCCATGAACTGCCCGGGCGGCATGCTGGTGTATAAGTCCCAGCCCCGCTCTTACAAGGAACTGCCTCTGCGCATTGGTGAGATCGGCCTGGTGCACCGCCATGAGAAAAGCGGCCAGCTGCACGGTCTGATGAGAGTGCGCTGTTTCCACCAGGATGACGCTCACATTTTCATGACTCCTGATCAGATCAAGGATGAGATCAAGGGCGTGGTGCGCTTAATCGACGAGGTCTACCAGCTCTTTGGATTCAAATATTTCGTGGAGCTGTCCGCCAGACCGGAGGATTCCATGGGCTCTGACGAGGACTGGGAGATGGCTACCGCAGGTCTGAAAGGCGCTCTGGACGAAATGGGCCTTGCCTACACCATCAACGAGGGCGACGGCGCCTTCTACGGCCCGAAGATTGACTTCCACTTGATTGACGCCATCGGCAGAGAATGGCAGTGCGGCACCATCCAGCTGGACTTCCAGCTGCCCCAGCGTTTTGAGGCGGAATACACCGGAGCCGACGGCGAGATGCACAGACCTATCATGATTCACCGCGTGGTCTATGGGTCCTTCGAGCGTTTCATCGGCATTCTGATCGAACATTTTGCCGGTAAATTCCCCACCTGGCTTGCCCCGGTGCAGGTCAAGGTTCTGCCCATCTCCGAAAAATACTTTGATCACGGAGAAAAGGTCCTGGCTAAGCTGAAAGCCGCCGGAATCCGCTGCGAGATGGACCAGCGCAATGAAAAGATCGGCTATAAAATCCGTGAAGCTCGCAACGAACGTGTGCCCTACATGCTGGTGGTAGGCCAGAAGGAGGAAGAAACCGGCAGCGTTTCTGTCAGAAGCCGTTTCGCGGGAGACGAGGGCGCGAAGGAGCTGTCCGTTTTCATCGCCGATATTCAGGCCGAAATCGCGTCCAAGGAAATCAGACCCGAAGTGCCTGAGACTGATAAAAAGAAGTAACAGGAGGAATCTATTTGAAAATTGCATTTTTCGGCACAAAGTCCTATGACCGCCCCTGGTTTGAAAAGTTATCTCCGGCCAGAAACCAGCAGATCACCTTCTTCCGCCCCCGTCTGACAGCCGAGACGGCACCCCTGGCCGCCGGTCACCGCGCCGTCTGTGCCTTTGTCAACGATGAGCTGGGCCGTGACACCCTGGAAATCCTGAGGAGTACCGGTGTGGAACTGGTTCTGCTGCGCTGTGCCGGTTACAATAACGTAGATCTGGAAGCAGCCGCTTCCCTGGGTCTCACTGTCCTCAGGGTTCCCGGCTACTCTCCGGAGGCCGTTGCCGAACATGCCATGGCTCTGGCCATGGCCGCCAACCGCAGACTGCACAAGGCCTACAACAAGGTCCGGGACAATGATTTCAGTCTGACCGGTCTGACTGGCGTGAATCTGTACGGCAAAACCGCCGGAATCGTGGGCACCGGCAAAATCGGCCAGGCCATGATCAATATCTGTAAGGGTTTTGGCATGGAAGTGCTGGCCTATGACCCTTATCCGGTTTCCGGCCTGGGCGTGAGATATGTGCCCTTAAAGGAGCTGCTTGCCCAATCGGACCTGATTTCCCTGCACTGTCCCCTGTTTCCGGAGACCTATCATATCATCGATTCCCAGGCCATTGAGTGTATGAAGGATGGGGTGATTCTGGTGAATACCTCCCGGGGCGGACTGATTAAGACGGAGGATCTGATCAACGGCATTAAGGCGGGCAAGTTTCACGCGGTGGCTCTGGATGTGTATGAGGAGGAGAGCGGCCTGGTCTATGAGGATCGCTCGGACGACATTCTGGATCATACCACCACGGCGAGGCTCCTTTCCTTCCCCAACGTGCTGCTGACCTCTCATCAGGGTTTTCTGACTAAGGAAGCGCTGTATACCATCGCGGAGGTCACACTGGACAACGCAGAGGCCTTTGAAAATGGTCAGGTTCTCAAAAACCTGGTCAGCTGATTCTGATGGGTTGATTCCGGAAATGGCCGGGTGTTGAACTTTGGTCAGTCGATCTCCCGAATGGCTGTATACAGAAAAAACGTTAATTGAACGAAAAATAATGCGCAGCGCCTGGCAATGCCGGGCGCTTTTGCAATGGCAGAAAAATGATAATCCGAGGTAAGGAGATACTAACTTCATAGAATTTTCCTTTACCCCCTTGCTTTTATCCCGGAATTTGTTTATCATGAAGAAGGATTTTGCATTTTACATGAGTTTTAGACAAATTTTACTTATCGGGAGAATCTTATGTCAATCGGGGATATATTTTCCTTGTTCGGCGGTATTGGGCTTTTTCTGTATGGAATGTCCGTCATGTCCTCCGGGCTGAGAAGCGCCTGCGGCGATAACCTCCAGAAAATTCTGGAGAAAGCTACAAAGAATAAGGTCACGGCAGTACTGATGGGAATACTGGTCACCATGCTCATTCAGTCCTCCTCCGCCACGGACGTGATGGTCATCGGCTTTGTGAATTCCGGCATGATGACCTTAAGCCAGGCCATCGGCGTGATCATGGGAGCCAATATCGGCACCACCATCACCGCCCAGATCACCGCTTTTGACCTGGGTACCTGGGCGCCCTTCATCCTGTTTGTGGGCGCCGTCATGTATCTGTTTATCAAAAAGCAGGTGGTCAGGCATATCGGCTCCATCATTATGGGCTTCGGTATGCTTTTTCAGGGCATTTCCCTGATGAAATCCGCCATCGCCCCTCTGGCGGCCACGGAGATCTTTCAGAATCTGCTGTCGACCATGTCCAATCCGTTCCTGATTGTACTTTTCGGCGTGGCTTTCACTGCTCTTTTACAGAGCTCTTCCTCTGCGACGGTTATTTTTCAGGCCTTCGCCGTGGAGGGGATCATATCTTATCAGACCTGCGTTTATCTGATTATCGGCTCGGCCATCGGCTCTGTGACGCCCAATTTCCTGGCCAGTCTGACCACCAACCGCAACGGCAAGCGCACCGCCCTCCTGAATCTGCTGTTTAATCTGTTCAGGGCGGCTCTTCTGATGGCGGTCATCGGTATTTTCCCGCAGGTTCTGACTTTCATTCAGCGTATTTCCGGCGATGATGTGGGCCGTCAGGTGGCCAATACCCATACCCTGTTTGCTGTTTTCGCGGTGATAGTAATGCTGCCCTTCTCAGAGTACATAGTGAAGCTGGTGCAGAAGCTTATGCCCGCCAAAAAGAGCGAGCTGCAGGATGAGGATGACCGCAGGCTGCAGTTCCTGACCAATGTGGAAGAGCTGCCTACCGCCGTGGCCATCAGCCAGGCCAAGAAGGAGATTGCCCGCATGGGCGCGATCTCGGTCAGCAACCTGGCCATGTCCCTGGAGAGCCTTCTGGATATGGACGAGGAGAAGTCGGCCAGAGTGCTGGAGGTGGAAGAGACAGTCAATTATCTGGACAATGCCATTATCTCCAAGCTGGTGCAGCTGCGCACCATAAATATTTCCCAGAAGGACATGAACCGTGTCTACCGGCTGATTCTGTCAGTGGCGGACATCGAACGTATCTCGGACTATGCAGAGAATATCAGCGGATACAGCAGCCAGCTGCGGGCGGAGAAGGCCACCCTCTCGGAGGACGCCAGGGAAGACCTGATGGAGCTGTCGGAGCTTTGCCTGGAGGATATCAACCTCTGCCTGGAGATTTTTGAGAACGATGAGTATCACAGGCTCCACGAGGTGGAGGAGATGGAGAGCGACATGGAGGAGAGGCTGGAGGAGATCAAGGACAACCATGTAAAGCGTCTGCTCAACGCCACCTGCAAGCCTATCGTGGATGTGATTTTCACAGACCTTTTAACGGATCTGGAGAGAAGCGCGGCTCACGCCGACAATGTAGCCTACGCGCTCTCGCCCCAGAACAGGGTGCAGCGCATAGAATGATCCGGTTTTGATGATTATTCGCAGTTGCGCTGACTTTGCAGAACAGACCGGAAACGGCATCAGCCCTTTCCGGCAAAATTTCAGACAGTTTTGAACAGCAGGGCCGTTTGCTTTTTTCCT
>JAJPYH010000299.1 GCA_021205045.1 Lachnospiraceae bacterium
ATTGGGAAACTCATTGACCAGCACCCGAATGCAGCCTCTGGCAAGACGTTTTCCCCGAACCGGAGCCCAACCCTCTCTTTCCAGCTTCATCAGCAAATGCCGGAAGCCGTTCTCCCTGCTTTCCCTGTCCTGCATGAAAAAAATCAGACGAAGCTCCTCTGCCAGCAAATCCTCATCTATGCCAATCCGATTTTCCGCGATATTGAGTACCACGTCGATATTTTCCGGATCAGCCAGCTCCACCGCATCCATCGCGGTCTGATAGCTCAAATGCAGAGAATCCGCATCTCCTACCGGCGTTCCCACCGCCAGCGCAGCCAGATGTCCGGCGTTCTTATCCCGAATTGCCTCAGAAAGCCGCTTTCCAAGAATCTGTTCATCAATACCCTTTCCGCCGGCAATGATCACATAATGGTTTTTTTCATCCCAGAAACTGTAGGTATCGCAGCGCAGCTCCTGAAGCGTTTCCAGGCACACGGAACGGAAGAGCGCAATGGAGTCATTCCCCCTTCTGACAATACAAATCACGCAATAAGCCGCCTGATACAGATTTATCCCCAGCACTGATGCCCTGTCGGAGAGCTCCTCACTTCCAATATTTCCCTGTGTCCAGCGCCGCAGGGTATTCTCCAGCAACAGAAATTCCGTGCTCTGACGCTCCTGATAAATATTTTCCAGAGCATTGCGCACGGTCTGCTCGACCTCACCCTTCGAGACCGGTTTTAAGAGATAATTCTCAACACCCAGCCGGATCGAGGCCTGGGCATAACTGAATTCTCCGTATGCAGTCAGCACTATAAAATGTGTGTGTGGAGAAATATTCTTCACCCGGCGTATCAGTTCCAGCCCATCCATCCGGGGCATCTGAATATCCACAATGGCCAGATCAATTCTCTTATCCTTCTTAAAACACTCCAGGGCAGCCATCCCATCCTGCGCCGTCAGAAGTGTTTCCACCCCCAGTTCCTGCCAGTTGACGCTGCTTTTGAGCACATCCAACACACTGCCCTCGTCATCCGCCAATAATACTGTATACATAACCCCTCTCCAGACAACACTGCTTCAAACCATTTTCCCTCTTCCAAACAAGCTTTACAAGTCCCTCTCCTGTAATCATTTTTGCCCTGTCTTCCGGCTTTTTCCACCTGATTTTCAACCTTTTCCGTGCTTTTTTGTCCATCTTTCTCAACGCAATAAGCCACTGTTTTCCGCAGTGGCTTATTGTGTACTATTACAGGAACCGCTAATAAATCAAAACCGCCTATGCCTCATCCTCCTGATCCACATGGAACTCCATCTGATCAAAAATCATGACATCCTCCCCGCCCTCTTCCCGGCAATACTCCCCACTTCATTATAAGCGACCTGATAATAATGAAACGCATCTTTCATCAGCCCCCGCTCCTTCATATCTGCAAATTCCCCGGATACCAGGCTGACGCCGGAGATCCGCTGTGGAATCATATCCTGCGCATCCATTATCTCCTGATAGCTAATCTCCTCCGGCCCATTATAATGACCAATCCTGATCAGGAAGCAATGCTCCACTCCAAGCTTCTGCATATGACCCCAGAACAGCCCGAAGCAGTGAATATACTCTTCCCCGCTCATATGGCGATCCCCGTCCGTCTCGCCCTGACACCAGACCAGAAGCGTATGTCTGAAGGAAATATGCGCTTTCCCCAGATAATTGCGAGCGCTGTTAAGCCGTCTCTCCACGTCTTTCATAAATGGCGTGTCCGGCAGCCATTGCAAAATAGAGGTACCACCTTTGGATGCTGAAATTCCCACAACCGACATTCCGGTCTGCTGATAATAGGCATTCACAAAAGATGTCACCAGAGAGCCAGTCTTCATTTCTCCATCATCAATGCCGCCAGGGCGATTTTCATTCCTGCCGAAAGGTTCCTGAAGCGGAGACAGACGATCCGGCGCGGTAATCGCCCGGTATTCATAACCCGCTCCTTCTATGGCCTGCGGCGCTGGCTGCGGCCATTTATTGCTTGTAATACCGCGCCCCGCCATATTGGATTGTCCCATAAATAATATCAAATCCACCATTTCCACTCCTCCAGGATCCATCCGATAAATCATCTTCTTTCATCCGGTTGAAGTCATTATATCGTCATCTGTTCTGTTTTCCAATCCTTTTTTTGCTTATTATTTTCCCGTTTTCCTTTGTTCTTTTCTTTTGACAATATTCGCCTGTGCCGTTGAATTCCCTCTGGTGGAAACTTTCTATACCGCCGGATGCCCATGCGGAGTTCTGGACAGGCAGACGCGTCAAGCCCCAGGAGACAGGCAAAATTTCAGAAGTCACAGCCGCTGCCGCGGTAATCGTACTACGAAGATGATTACACTAAAACATCATCTCCCGCAGCAGCGCCTCCAGCTCATCCTCCTTCTCCCTGGAAAATCCGCCTTTTCCAAAACCCTTCGTCCTCTCCGTCGTCCTGACCGGCCTTTGCTCCGGCTCCTCCTCCACCCGGCTCATGGCCTCGTTCAGCTTAAGCCTTGGCACCAGATGATTCTCAAAATATTCCACCAGCTTCAATTCCAGAAGCGCCTGCTTTCCCTCCGCATCGCAGAGATTCTTCAGCGAAAAAAACAGATACAGTTCCAGTGCGCATATTCCATAATAAGGAAGCACCTCCAAAAATCCGCCCGACGTTGCCAGTATCCGGAATACCTCCACCCCAATGCAAAGAATGCTCAGGAACAAAAGCTGCATGCTCCATTTCCCAAAATTTCTCTGCTTAACTCCGCAGATTCTGTCTTTCTCCAGACAGTTTTTCACAAATACAGGAATATTGGCCACGCCCTCGTTCATATGATAGCACTGGACGAATTTAGAGTGAATGACCTTCAGGCCTTTGTGGGAAACCGTGGACATATTTTCCGCTCCCTTTAAAAGCCTGCGGCAGTGCGTCCACTGCATAAGGATTGTCAGAAGCGAGAGCAGGAAAAAGGCAGCAGCAAACAGGGAAATGTAATTTTGTTTCATAAAAATATCCGACATGATTCGTTCCTTCTTTCTGATATTTGACTTATAACCCCGTCCGGAACACGAAAGCACTGCCTGTCAGAAGGCGTTATCAGTCCGCTTTCATTATAAAAAGTTCCGCCCCATCTGTCAGGCGGAACTCATCGACAAAGTTTTCAGTGAAAAACGACATTGACTTTCCCACCGATTGGGTTTACAGTGTTAATCATAAAGAATCTGATAAATGACTCTCAGACAAAAGAAAGGATTGACTATGACATACTCTTATAAGACAAAAGGCACCTGCTCCAGACAGATCGACATCGACTTAGAGGACGGCATCATCAAAAAAGTCGCTTTCACCGGCGGCTGCAACGGCAATACCAAGGGCATCAGCTCTCTGGTGGTGGGCATGAAGGCTGAGGATGTGATCGCCCGCACCCGCGGCATCACCTGCGGTCCCAGACCTACCTCCTGCCCGGATCAGCTCTCTCACGCTTTAGAGGAGGCTCTGGCTCAGGCACAGTGATTTCCTGTCCCGCCGCTTTGCCGAAAACGCAGCAGAACGCCGGGACATCTATCCCCGGAATTTCGCAGTAATCTCAGAGGTGACTTCTTTATGAAAAAAATCGTACTCACCGGCGGCGGCACCGCCGGTCATGTGACGCCGAACATCGCCCTGCTCCCCCATCTTGAGGCGGCCGGATATGAGGTTTCCTATATCGGCTCCTATGATGGCATTGAAAAAAAGCTGATCGGCGATTTTGGTGTGCCCTATTACGGCATTTCCACCGGAAAACTCCGCCGATATTTTTCCTGGAAAAACTTTTCCGACCCCTTTCGTGTCATCAAAGGCTTTTCTGAAGCCAAAAAATACTTAAAAGAAATCCGCCCCGATGTGGTATTCTCCAAGGGCGGTTTTGTCAGCGTTCCTGTGGTGCGTGCCGCGGCCAGCCTCCATATTCCCTGCATCATCCATGAATGCGATATGACTCCGGGCCTGGCCAACAAACTGTGCATTCCCGTGGCCAGGAAGGTCTGCTGCAATTTCCCGGAAACCGTATCCATGCTCCCCGCCGACAAGGCTGTACTGACCGGCACTCCTATCCGTGAAGAGCTTTCCAAAGGTTCCAGAACCCCCGGCCTTTAACTATGCCATTTTACAGCCGACAAGCCTGTGGTCATGGTCATCGGCGGCTC
>JAJPYH010000129.1 GCA_021205045.1 Lachnospiraceae bacterium
GGCTGGCTTACTGCTGATCTGATCGAACGACCCTTTTGCTGACTAACACCAAAGGAAAAGCTTGCTTCACAGCAAGAAACAGCACCAGACCCCAAAATGTGTGAGGCAGTTCGTATATTATGAGAGCTGCTTATAAAGGAAAAGCTTGCTTCACAGCAAGAAACAGCACCAGACCCCAAAATGTGTGAGGCAGTTCGTATGTTATATGAGCTGCCGACAAAAGATATTTTTGCTTCACAGCAGGAGCTGTCATGGAAAAAAGGATAAGGCGATTTCAGCTAGAATAGCATGAGCCGTTCCTTTTTTTCATGACAGCTCCGGAAACAGCTCCGGAAACAGCATCAACATACTTTTTCCTGCACCCAAATAAAAGGAGAACAACGATGTCTAAAGGAAGATTTGGAATCCACGGCGGTCAATACATCCCCGAAACCCTGATGAACGCCGTCATTGAACTGGAGGAAGCCTACAACTACTACAAAAACGACCCCCAGTTCAACGAAGAACTGAACACCCTGTTCAGAGAATACACCGGACGCCCGTCCAATCTCTATTTTGCAAAACGCATGACCGATGACCTGGGCGGCGCCAAAATTTATTTAAAAAGAGAAGATTTAAACCACACCGGCGCCCACAAAATCAACAACGCCCTGGGTCAGGTCCTCCTGGCCAAGAAGATGGGCAAGACCAGAGTCATCGCTGAGACCGGCGCGGGACAGCACGGCGTCGCCACAGCCACAGCGGCGGCCATGATGGACATGGAGTGCGAGGTATACATGGGCGAGGAGGATACCAGACGGCAGGCCCTGAATGTGTACCGGATGCGCCTGCTGGGCACCAAGGTTCACCCGGTTTCCTCCGGAACGGCAACCCTGAAAGACGCCGTATCCGAGACTATGCGCGAGTGGACCAACCGGATTTCGGACACCCATTACGTCATCGGCTCCGTTATGGGACCCCACCCCTTCCCCACCATCGTCCGTGATTTCCAGGCGGTGATCTCCAAAGAAATCAAGGAACAGCTGCAGGAAAAGGAGGGAAAGCTTCCGGACTGCGTGCTGGCCTGCGTGGGCGGCGGCTCCAACGCCATCGGTGCTTTTTATCATTTCATTGATGACCCTTCCGTGCAGCTGATCGGCTGCGAGGCGGCGGGCAGAGGCGTGGACACCTTTGAGACGGCGGCCACCTTTGCCACTGGAAAGCTGGGCATTTTCCACGGCATGAAATCTTATTTCTGCCAGGATGAGTACGGGCAGATCGCGCCGGTGTACTCCATCTCCGCGGGGCTGGACTATCCCGGCATCGGCCCGGAGCACGCCATGCTCTACGACAGCGGCAGAGCCCAGTATGTGCCCATCACCGATGATGAGGCGGTGGATGCCTTTGAATACCTGTCCAGACTGGAGGGCATCATTCCGGCCATTGAGTCCGCCCACGCGGTAGCCTACGCCAGAAAGCTGGCGCCTACCATGAGAAAGGACCAGATCATGGTCATCAATATTTCCGGCCGCGGCGACAAGGACTGCGCCGCCATCGCCAGATACAGAGGGGAGGACATCCATGAGTAAAGTGACTGACGCGTTTTTAAAAGGAAAAGCATTTATTCCGTTCATCACCTGCGGCGATCCGGACCTGGAGACCACCAAAAAGCTGGTGGCAGCCATGGAAGAAGCGGGGGCGGACGTCATTGAACTGGGCATCCCCTTCTCTGATCCCACAGCGGAGGGGCCGGTGATCCAAGAGGCCAATCTGCGCGCCCTGTCCGGCGGCGTGACCACGGACAAAATTCTGGACATGGTAAAGGAGCTACGCCGGACGGTGAGAGTCCCGCTGGTCTTCATGACCTACGCCAACGTGGTTTACTCCTACGGCAATAATTCCAAGACCAATATTGAGGGCGGCACGGAGAAATTCCTGCAGAAGGCTGCTGACGCAGGCATTGACGGCCTGATTTTACCGGATGTGCCCTACGAGGAGAAGGCGGACTTTCAGCCCCTGTGCCGCAAATACGGCATCGATTATATTTCCCTGATTGCGCCCACCTCCCATGACCGCATCCGCACCATCGCCAGAGAGGCGGAGGGCTTTGTGTATTGTGTGTCCTCCCTGGGAGTTACCGGCGTCCGCTCAAAGATTACCACTGACATCGGCGCCATGGTGGAGCTGGTGAGGGAAGCCACGAAGGTGCCCGCAGCCATCGGCTTCGGCATTTCCACGCCGGAACAGGCAAAGGAAATAAGTGCGAAAGCGGACGGCGTCATCGTCGGCTCCGCTATTGTCAAAATCATCGCCGCCCATGGCGTGGACAGCGTTCCCTATGTGGCGGATTATGTGAAGAGCATGAAGGACGCGATTCGGTAAAATAAAAACAGGCTGTCTCTTTGAGGAGGCGGCCTGTTTTACCTCGTGCCGGGGCTGTAAATCAGCAATTTACCTTTTCTGAACGCATATCGCAAATATTCGTTCCATTTCCCCGTAATCGCACAAGAATGATTTCCGTTTGATATTCAGTTTATTCATTAAGACATCAGAGTCTGGACAGCAGTATGTTCTGTCTGCCATATCATACCTCGCTCAGAGTTTTCTGCCGCGCTTCGTCAATCGTTACATTTCCTGACCGGATTTCCTTCAGCACCTTATTCCCAGGATTTATTTGGAGATTATAAAAACTCTAACCGGATATGAGCTGCTACATGAATCAACTTATTCGATTGGAAATTTTTGACTATAATTACTAATTTTATCAGCATTTATGTGACTATATGATCACAAAGTCTGTGCTACAATGTAACATGGGATAATAAAATCACTTTCACGAAGGAGAAGAAAATGACAGAGTACGGGAAATCAACAGACAGCGGCGGATCAGACAGAGGAATATTGCCGGATGACAATGACAGGAGCGCATCGAATGGCAGAGTCCTCACAACGAAAAACATTGAGGACTATCTGGAGTGGCTCAGGGAGCAGGAGCGGGAGACCAACACCATTGACAAATACCGCAGGGATTTAAAACACCTGTATCGGTGGGCGGATGGCCGCCAACTGACAAAGCTCCTGGTAAAGGAATGGAAGACAGGCCTGCAGCCCGGCTATCAGGCCAGCAGCATCAATTCCATGCTGGCGGCGGTCAACGGCTTCTTTCACTGGATGGGCTGGTATGACCTGGAAATGAAATACCTGAAAATTCAGAAGAAGATTTTCTGTGATAAAAATAAAGAGCTGACCAGGGCGGAATACGACAAACTGGTGGCGATGGCCCTGGCTCTGGGCAAAATCCGCCTGGCCTTCCTGCTGGAAACCCTCTGCGGGATGGGCCTGCGGGTGTCGGAATTACAATTCATCACGGTGGAGGCGGTCAAAAAGGGGCGGGCTGACATTGCCATGAAGGGAAAAATCCGCACCATCATCTTCCAGAAAAGTCTTTCCACGAAGCTGCTGCAGTACGCGAAGGACAATCAGATTGAGAGCGGCGAAATCTTTATTACCCGGAGCGGGAGGAGCATGTCGCGCAGCCAGATCTGGCGGGAGATGAAGTGGCTTTGTGAAAAGGCAGGGGTGGAAAAGGAGAAGGTCTTCCCCCATAACCTGCGCCATCTGTTTGCCCGGTCTCATTATCAGGTGCACAGGGATCTCAAGGGATTGTCGGATCTGCTGGGCCATTCCTCGGTGGAAACCACGAGCATTTACCTGACCTCCTCGGGCGAAGAGTGTGCCCTCCAGATGGAAATGCTGGGGCTGGTATCGTGACCGGATGAGGGTGCAGTGCAGAAAAAAAGTATCCATAATTGATATTATGGATACAAAAAACTGCTACACACAGTAGTAATATACGCCATCAGCGCCAGGAATGCAAGTGCCAAATTTTATCTTTTGCGTTTTTTTGCTCTTTTTTGATCAAATTTGGGGCTGAAAACGGATTACTATTCAGATTAGTAATGAAAAAAGGACACAGCGAAACAGACTGTCGATTGTTAAATTTTCGGCAGCCTTGTTTCCTGCGTCCTTTTTTGATTCTACAGGACGGATTTCCGTGAAGTTCCGGGCGGGCGTTATTGATAGTCGCCAGCCGGTGCTGAATGCCCTGCTGACCGCGCCGCCCCGGTTGTATACATAATATCAATCTAATACTTCCCACACCTGAAATGGCGAGTAACCCTTTATTTATAACTGTTTG
>JAJPYH010000097.1 GCA_021205045.1 Lachnospiraceae bacterium
CACCATTATAATAGATAAGTTTATAAATTGCAAGCAAAAATTCAACATATTTCCACTCACACGCGAACAATTTTATACCACTTTTTTCAAAAAAGCAATACAAAAATAAAAAAAACAGTTTTCAATTTGAGTAAAAGCGGTTATAATAAGTCCGTATTTATGTATTCAGGGAGGTATCAGATGAAAAATTCTTCGATCGATACACATATGGGTACCATCAAGATCGACAAGGATGTGCTGGCGCAGTATGCCGGCGCGATCGCGATGGAATGCTTCGGTATCGTTGGAATGGCCAGCGTCAATATGAAGGATGGCTTTGTCCATTTACTTAAAAAGGAATCCATGACCAGAGGCATCAGCGTCTCCGTACAGAATAATAAACTGAACCTGGATTTCCACATTATCGTGAGCTACGGTGTCAATATCGTGGCTGTTTCTGATGTCCTGATCGAGACAGTCAAATATCAGCTGGAGCAGTACACAGGCATGCAGGTAGATAAAATCAACGTCTTCGTTGAAGGCGTAAAAGTGATTGATTAAGGAGGATGTGCGACGGATGAATACGATTGACGCACAGCTCTTTGCCAAAATGTTTTTGGCAGGCGCGAAGAACTTAGAGAGCAAGAAGGAGTGGATCAACGAACTGAACGTGTTCCCTGTTCCGGACGGCGACACCGGCACCAATATGACTATGACGATCATGTCCGCGGCCAAGGAAATCGTGGACATCGACGAGCCCAATCTTGAGAATCTTTCCAAGGCAATTTCTTCCGGCTCCCTGCGCGGCGCCAGAGGTAATTCGGGTGTGATCCTGTCTCAGTTGTTCCGCGGCTTTACCAAGGCCATCCGGGATAAGGAAGTTATTGATGTGCCGCTGATGGCTGTGGCCTTGGAGAAGGCTGTGGAAACCGCCTATAAGGCTGTGATGAAGCCCAAGGAGGGGACCATTCTGACTGTGGCCAGAGGAGTCAGCGTGAAGGCCAGAGACCTTGCCGACGCTGGCTGTGAGGATATGGCCGAGCTGCTGGCAGCCATACTTGCGGAGGCTGAAGCGGTTCTGGAACAGACTCCGGAGCTTCTTCCGGTGTTAAAACAGGCCGGCGTTGTGGATTCCGGCGGACAGGGCTTTGTGGAAGTCCTCAGAGGGTGGAATGACGCCTATAACGGCGTTGAGATTGATTATACTCTGGAGGAACCGGCGCCGGCTGCGGAGAAGTCAGAGCGGACGCAGGAGGAAGCGGACATTAAGTTCGGATACTGCACGGAGTTTATCATTCTCCTGGATCGCCCCCTTCATTCCAGACAGGAGAAGGACTTCAAGGACTTCCTGGGATCCATCGGCGATTCCATTGTCATGGTAGCGGATGATGACATTGTGAAGGTTCACGTACACACCAATGATCCCGGCATGGCGCTGCAGAGAGCTCTGACCTACGGGCAGCTCTCCAATATGAAAATTGACAATATGCGCCTGGAGCATAAGGAGACATTGTTTAAGAAAGCGGAAAAGGAAGCTGCCGAACAGGCTGCAGCTGCCAATGAGCCGCGAAAAGAGGCGGGTTTCATCGCCATCTCTGTGGGGGATGGGCTTAATGATATCTTTGTAAGCCTGGGCGTGGATCAGATTATCACCGGAGGTCAGACCATGAATCCCTCTACGGAGGATATTATTGAGGCTGTTGAGGCTGTAAACGCGGAGCATGTTTTCATCCTGCCCAATAATTCCAATATCATTCTGGCGGCCAATCAGGCGAAGAGTATGGTGAAGGACAAGGATATCATTGTCATTCCCACAAAGACCATTCCCCAGGGGATTACTGCCATGATCAGCTATATGCCGGAAATGTCCATTGAGGAGAATGTGGCGAATATCACTGCTGAGATCGAGAAAGTGCGGACCGGCGAAGTGACCTATGCGGTGCGGGATACCACCATCGATGATAAAGAGATTAAATGCGGCGACTATATGGGTCTTGACGGTAAGACCGTCCTTGCGGCAGGATCTGATATGGCAAAGGTAACCCTGGATATGGTGGATGCCATGGTGGATGAGAATACGGAGCTGATCAGCCTGTATTACGGAAGCGATGTGAGCGATGAGGAGGCGGAGGAGCTGCTTGGCAGGCTTTCCAGGCTCCACGAGGACTGCGATGTAGAGATGCAGAGAGGCGGACAGCCGATCTACTATTACATTGTTTCCGCAGAGTGATCGCATCAGTTTCTCTGCTGTCTAATGCGAACCGGCTTTGCGGTCACTGTGTTTCCAGCATATATGTATGATGCGTCGCTTTAATTATATGTATTTATAAAATGATGTATAAGATGTCCGGAACGGATCAGAATTCTGTTCCGGACTTTTATAATGAGCGGCACAAAGCTATTTATTAAGTGAAGAGGTAAATTTTGTCAGTTTACCGGAGAAAACAGATATTTCCGGAATGATAAAATACAGAGGTGAATTCCATGCAGCTTTCCGATTCGATGAAAACCCTGAAAGGGGTGGGAGACAAGACGGCGAAGCTTTTTGAAAAAATGAATATCCGTTGTCTGCGGGATCTGTTGCATCATTTCCCCAGAGATTATGATCAGCTGGAGCCGGTCAGTACCATTGACAGTCTGATCCATCAGAAACGGGCGGTGATCTGCGCACAGGTGATGACGGCAAAGCCCGCCCGCACCAAAACCGGCAAAAGTCTTCTGACGCTTTCAGTGCGGGACCGGACCGGCACCCTGTCTGTTCTTTTCTTCAATCAGCCTTATCTTTTGTCAAAGTGCAGGCCGGGCAGCTTTTTTTATTTTCGCGGTGTGGCGAAGGAGAATGGGAAAAGCCTGATTTTGGAGCAGCCAGCGGTTTACACGAGGGAGGAGTATCTAAGCCTTCAGGGTAATATCTGGCCTGTTTACAGCCTGACAAAGGGACTGACGAACCGCATGGTGACCTCCTGCGTCCGGCAGACTCTGGAGAATATCACCCTTCCGGAGGAATATCTGCCGGAGGATATTCTGAAAGGGGAAGAATTATGCGGCCAGAAGGATGCGTATTGGGGGCTTCACTTTCCCAAAAGCTTTGAGGAGGCGGCAACAGCCAGGAAACGGCTGGTTTTCGATGAGCTGTTCTGGTTTACCTTTATGGTCAGACGGCAGAAGGGGTACTCGGCTCAGCTGCCTAACAATTACCCCATGCCCCGCAATGATGAGACCAGGAGGCTGATGGAAGAGCTGCCCTATGAACTGACGAAACCGCAGAAACGTACCATTCAGGAGGTCTTCATTGACCTGGAATCTTCCTTTACCATGAACCGGATGATTCAGGGAGACGTGGGTAGCGGCAAGACCATTGTGGCCATGCTGGCTTTATTAAAATGCGTGGAAAACGGTTATCAGGGAGCACTGATGGCGCCCACGGAGGTACTGGCAAGACAGCACATGGACAATTTCAGCAAAATGACTGAGGAGCACCGGCTGCCCTTTCGTCCGGTGCTGCTGACGGGCTCCATGACTGCGGCACAGAAGCGGGAGGCTTACAGGCAGATTGCGGAGGGGGAGGCCAATGTGGTGATCGGCACCCACGCCCTGATTCAGGAGAAGGTGGTATATCGGAGGCTGGCGCTGGTGATTACGGATGAACAGCATCGTTTTGGGGTCAGACAGCGGGAGAGCCTGGGGCAGAAGGGGGCGAGCCCTCATGTGCTGGTGATGAGCGCCACGCCCATTCCCAGAAGCCTTGCCATTATTTTATACGGCGATCTGAATCTGTCCGTCATTGATGAGCTCCCGGGGGGCAGGATTCCCCGCAAAAACTGTGTGGTGACCGTTTCCGGCCGTCCCGCCGCCTGGCGCTTCCTGGAAAAGGAAATTCAGAAGGGTCATCAGGCCTATGTGATCTGTCCCATGGTGGAGCCGGGAGAGCGGGAGGATTCTCAGCTGGAGAATGTGGTGGACTACAGCCAGACTCTGCGGGAGGCCATGTCGCCTGAGGTTAGGATTACCTTCCTTCACGGCAGGATGCGTCCGGCGCAAAAGCAGCAGATTATGGACGCTTTCTATGCCCATGAGATTGATATTCTGGTGTCAACCACAGTGATTGAGGTGGGAATCGATGTTCCCAACGCCACAG